>NVSW01000091.1 GCA_002401365.1 Piscirickettsiaceae bacterium
ACCAATACTTGATTAAGCCCCACGGCTCGAAGATTGATATTCGGCAAACGATTCGCCGCAATTTATCCCAAGGTGGGCAGCCGCTTAAATTGTTTTACCGTAACCGCCGTAAGAAACCGATTCATTTGGTTATTTTGCACGATGTGTCGCATTCCATGACGTGGAATAACCCGCTACTGTTTCGCTTTGCACGTGGTTTGATTCGGGCATTTAAAACGAGTGAAGCATTCGCTTTTCATACCCAGTTATTTAACGTCACCAAATTTTACCGCGAGCCGTCTATTGAGAAAATGCGCCGTCAACTAGAGGAGCGCAACCATTTATGGATGGGCGGCACGTGTATTGCCGAATCAATTCAAAAATTTAACAATAAACACGCATCAACAACGCTGAATTCTAAAACAGTGTTGATTATTATCAGTGATGGTTTTGATACCAATAAACCCGAACAACTTGCTGACGAGCTAAAGCGAATTAAGCAAACCGCGAAAAAAATTATTTGGCTAAACCCTATGCTTGGCCGTGAGGGCTACAACCCAGACAAAGGCTCTATGCAGAAAGCCATGCCGTACATCGACAAGTTAGCCCCCGCACACAGTTTAGATTCGCTAAAAAAGGCGGTGCGATATATAGCCGATGAATGCCGCTAATTACTCTAGCCTAAAGCCGACTTTTATTGTTACTTGCCAATGTCTGATGGCACCATCAACAATATGACCACGGGTTTCCAACACTTCAAACCAATCCATATTTTTTACTGACTTTGATGCTGTTTCGATAGCGTTGTTAATGGCATCATCTGTCCCTACTTCTGAACTGCCGGTGATTTCGATGTGTTTATACGTATGATGACTCATGAGTTTCTCCTTTTTATGCGTGATGGTTTTAGCATACGCCTAATTTAGCTCCCCAACAATGCTGTTATTTCAGCCCGAATAAACATGGTTTACATTCAAATAGACAAAAAAACGTAGTTGCTTTAGCCCGTTACGAAATCATTCGTGAGTATCCACACGCTTTCAGGTAAACTTTCAATAAATCAACATTAAGATTTATTAGCTGGCATGAAAACTCTTGAGCACTTATTTCAAAACAACAAAGATTGGGCAGAGTCTATCCTTAATGAAGACCCAGAATTTTTTAAGCGTTTATCAAAGTTACAAGCACCTGAATTATTGTGGATTGGATGTTCTGATAGTCGGGTTCCGGCTAATGAAATTATTAACTTGGCACCAGGCGAGGTGTTTGTTCATCGCAATATCGCCAATGTTGTTGTGCATACCGATCTGAACTGTTTATCGGTTATTCAATTTGCGGTAGAAGTGCTTAAAATAAAGCACATTATTGTGTGTGGGCACTATGGCTGCGGTGGCATTAAAGCCGCACTCGACGATCAAGATCACGGTTTAATCGACAACTGGCTTGGTCATATAAAAGACGTTGGTCGATTAAACCAACAAGAGTTAAGCAACTTGGATGGAACCGACAAAGTTGATCGACTGTGCGAGTTAAATGTTATTGAGCAAGTTAACAATGTTTGCAATACAACTATTGTAAAAAATGCCTGGAAAAATGATACCGAGTTATATGTACATGGCTGGATATACAATATTGAAAATGGCATTTTAAACGACCTAATCAACACACCAATATCAGGTGAATCGGCGCTTGTTTAACGCTTAGCTAACGAAATTTATAGTTAATTTTCGAGGTCTTCAAGCTCTATATTAAGGGCATGACCTGATATTTTTAATTCATAAAGCGATACAGCTAATGACAACATCATGAGCACAAGGCTGATAATAAATGTAATTTGGCCGAGTTGAGTGGACTCTAGAAATAAGAAGAACATCGCTGCCACACAAAAAGTAATACTTAGGACACCTAAAATTTGCATCCAAATAATTAGCCTTATACGTAATCGTAAACTTGTTATTTGGCGAGCTATAAGCCTTTTATTTGTCTCATTAATTTGCCTATGCAAGCCACGAATAACCCCGGCCAAACCCATAAAGCGATTAGTATATGCTAACAGCAACAATGAAATAGCTGGAAACAGTAATGCAGGAGTAGACAATTCCACGGTGTACCTTTAATTAACCCTAATTTTATAAATTATACTAACATTTGCATACTCTATGTTTGGCAATTAATACGTCATTATGTACTGCGCTCGCAGTGCCGTCGCTGAGCTAAGCTAAAACTCAAACTCCATCAATAACCGCCATGTATTACTGGCTGTGTCAGCGTCTAAACCCAGAATCGCGCCTACTTCCCAATGCAGTTTTTTTGCTGAAGCCAAGCGAAGGTCACCCATTAAAACGGGGCCTAGCCCGATACCATTTTCACCACTGTAAAATTCAACAGCGGGCTCAAGATAAGGTTTGTAACGGTAGCGTAGTTGCGTAGCTAACGCTGTTTCCAGTTCATCCTTTATTTCTGGCCCCCACTCATAAATAACCTTCACATTTGCTGTTCCAACCCATCGTCCCCACTCCTTTTCCATCAACAGGCCAGTAGACACTTCCCAGGTATCGTCGTGTTGTTCTTTTTCTATTTCAAATAGCAAACCCCAATCAACTGAATATTCGCCTTGTTCTGTTAACTGCCATATTGCTTCAATCTCATAGGCGTCAAACTTTAGGTGATTGTTGACATCTTTACCTATCAAGTAAGCCTCCACAAACAATCTATCTGACAGCGACATGCCAATGGCAAGACGGTAGTTCTGTACGTCATCCGCGGAGATCATTCGCCATTCAAATTCTTTTTCCAATGGCTGAACGTATGGGTGATACACCTTATCAATAACGCTACCATCAGCCACTGCTGCGCAGGAGAATAAGGCTATCAAATAATATAGGTATTTTAATCTTTTCATACTATAGAAATTTTCTGGTAACGCCTGACAACCTTAACCGCCAAAAAGCTGGTTAGCAGAATACTTAACACGTAAAAAATCACTTGTAGCATTGTAGGTGTCGCTTCATAGCCCATCATTGCAAATAAAATTTGCCCAACTAATGATTGTTCACTAATAATGCCTGAGGTGTCCCAAATCGGTAACTGACTGGGTAGTAAATCTGCCTGTAACAGCATTTGAGTTGCCTGAGAGACCATACCACCGGCTATTAAAATCAACACCAGTAAAATAAAACGAATGGCAGATAAAGAAGACAAACTAACAATTAGATAGTAAACAAAAACACCAATACTGACCCCAATGCCAGCACCAATTGAACTGCCTACTAGTACCGTGGGTAATAATTGAGGGATAGCTAAAAACCCTTGTATATAAACCATGATTTCTGAACCTTCTCTAACAATTGCCACCACCACACAACCCGACATGGACAGCACGATAGCCTTTGACTGCTGTTGATAGTTTAGAGAATAAAGAAGAATAAGAATACACACGAATATAAGTGTATAGAGGACAACATTTATAATTTCTTGCCCTATGCCGCCATACATTTCAGACATTACAACTATATTGGCAGCATACAAAGCTGCACCGACTAAGCCTAATAAAGTAGCTTGAATACACCAGGCTCTAGACAAAAGATTTAGCTGACTAAGAGCTAACAGCACACCCATTATCAATGACGCTTCTAGCACCTCACGTAAAATAATGATGACCGCATTAATCAACATATTCTTGGCCTACTTAACATGAATTTTACCTTGCGCTGTTTTTGGAAAGAACTCACCAAAAAAAGGGTAAACACCCGCATTTAAAGGGCCAATAAAAATTACGCCTTTACTGTTCCCAGGAATTACTTTTTCACGATTTAATTCATAGCTCTCAAACTCTTCGGCTGAAAGGTCGCTGTTTTTTATCAGTAACTTTACCTTCGTATCAGCCGGAATTGTAAATTCAGAGGGGAAAAACAAATGGTTTCGAATTTCAATTTCAAAAACGGGCGTAGCTAGTGTTGAAGCGCTTATTAGCATTAGCGCTAGAAGGTTAACTCGTTTACCCATCGTCATTCACCCCTTTAAACGTGACCCGTACACTTAAACCGCCTAATAAATCAGAGCGGGCCAATTTTATACTCGCGCCATGCATAACAACAATATGTTTGACGATAGCAAGCCCAAGCCCACAGCCGGCTTCTCCTGACGCGTGCTGGTCACCACCAACGCGATAAAAACGTTCAAACACGCGTTCATAATCTTCTGCGGGGATACCTTCACCTGAGTCTTCCACTGTCAAGCAAACGCTATTTGCTTGCTGTAGTATGGAAATATGAATACGGCCATTCTCAGGTGAGTATTTAGCCGCATTGATCAGTAAGTTCTGGATTAATGTTTCAAGCGCAAACAAGTCTCCTTTTATAGGAACTACTTGATCACCCGTTAAACTAATCTCCTGATTTTTTATGTCAAATTGACTGTATTCGTTGGCAATAACTTGTTGCGCAACGGTATACAAGTTAATGTCTCGTTGCTGACTAGATGCTTGGTCGGGCGTGTTCCGATAAAGGGAAAGAATCTGTTCTACAACGTGCCCCATACGTTTTATACCATCCGCAAGTGGGCGTAATTCATTCTCACTCAGGTTCTTTTTTTGTTTCAAATTATACATTTGTACATTAAGTGCACTGATTGGTGTTCTCAACTCATGCGCTGCATCTGCAGAAAACTGTTTTTCACGACTAAATGCATCATTCAGGCGGCTTAACAAGTCGTTAGTGGTTGTTATAAGTTGCGTTAACTCAATCGGCGTTTCCTTTAAGACAACGGGCGTTAAATCATCTGCTTTTTTGTTGCTCAATTGCTGCGTTAATTGTTTTAATGGCCGCAAGCCAAAACCAATCGCCAACCAAATAATAATAGCCGCTATTGGAATAGCCAACACCGTGGGTCTTATCGCCGCACTAACGATGGTATCTGCCAATCCAAATCGCAGATCAACTCGTTCACCCGTTACCACCCAACGGTGCAGCGTTTTATCTCTTAAAACAAAGGTTCGCCAACGAAACTGGTTGAAATTAACGTCTCTATATCCATGTTGCTCTACTTCCTGCATCCGAGCAGGCGTAAGCTTCCTTGACATGGAAGATAAAGCTTTTCCACTTAAGTCAGCTTTAAGTTGGTCCGTTTTATGCAAATCAAATAGTAGGCTAGTGGGCGCATTTTCTGAGCGCGCCAAGAGTGTTTTATTATCGGACCATATTTGAAAAAATACATTTGGCTTAGCGTGTAGTACGCGCTCTTTCCTTGGTACAGTATCGTAATTAGCGTGCACAATTATCTCCGCCAAACTCTTTAACCTCTCGTCAAACAACTCATCGACCTTATCAATACTTGCGCGATAACCTTGTAAAACCGACAAAAAAGAAACCAAGGTAATCGTCGCTAACAGCGCTAACAACAAATACGTTCTGATTGATTTCATACCAACTTAACGATGTAACCAACCCCACGTAAGGTTTCAATAAATTTCGCTGGCAGTTTTTTCCTAAGATTATGGATATGTACTTCTATCGTATTGCTGGAAACTTCTTCACCCCAACTGTATAACTTAGACTCCAAACTTTCTTTGGTTAAAACGCGCCCTGCATTTTCCATTAACGCTTTCAACAACATAAATTCACGGCGTGAGACAGATGCGACTTCGTCGCTAACTGTTACTTCATGGCTTACCGTGTCCAGGGTAACGTCACCAATCGTTAACCCTGCATGTTTCAATGAACTCGCGCGGCGTTCTATCACCCGTATTCTTGCCAACAGCTCATTCACATCAAACGGTTTAGCAAGGTAATCATCTGCGCCCAGGTCCAACCCCGTTACTTTATCCTCTAGAGAGGAACGGGCTGTTAAAATTAAAATGGGTAAATCTGCACTCACCGCACGCATCGAACGCATAACATCTAGGCCATCAATATCAGGTAGGCCCAAATCAAGTATCACCATATCGGGCAATTCTGTTTTAACCGACACAATGGCTTGCTGCCCTTTTGACAAGCAATTAACGGCAAAGCCTTCCGCTATAAGTGTTTTTTGTAGCGCATCAATCAGTGCCGCATCATCTTCTACTAATAGTATCTGCATACGTCTAGTTTAACGCGTCTTCAACCTCACGTAACGCTTTACTAATATCAGCTTGTCGCCCCTTATCTGCCACTGGGCGGTTTGGCCTCTTTGGAGAGTTTTGAGCATGTAGCAAGTGAACTTTAGCCTGCTTATAATCACCTTGATCTTTTAGGAATTCAGCATAAAAATAATGACTGTCTATACCATCCGGATTTAGCTCAAGAGACTTTTTAAGTAACCTCTCAGCTTCGTCGTCATCACCAAAGCTTATTGGCCAACCAGGCGCTTTAAAATATAGCGTGCCTAAACTCGTATAAGCAGAACCCGATAGTGCGGCATCATCAATTTTAATTGCTTTTTGAAGGTCATCTCTCGCTTCTTTTATTAAAGATAGCGCTGCTAACCCACCTTCCACACCGGCAAAACTAGATTTAATAATACCACTCCAAGTTAATACTTCAGCTGACTGGGGGGTTTCCTGTAACGATGTATCTGCTTGTTCAATAAGTGTTTTAAACTTTTTCTCTTGTGGCTCCCCTTTAAGCTGGTAATTAGCAATTGCCCAACCCGTTTGCAAATCTTCAACTACAGAATTAGCCAATAATGCGCTGGGCAAAAAAAGCAATAAAAGCAATGTATTAAATTTTATATTCATCATTCTCAACCCTCTTAATTTAACTAGACTTCTTTAAATATTCTTTAATCTTTGGCAACTGCTTAACGATCGAGCTTTCAACTACGCCCGGTAACAATCCATTAACTCTTACAAATAACTTTTCCGGCCAACCAACAAAATGGTTCCTGTTATCTGTTTTTAAGAACGATACAAACTGTTCTGCTACCTCTTTAGGGTCATCCATTTTTGTGCCTAACTCTTTATTCATAGCACCAACATGACTATTGTTAATGGCTGTTTTAGTAGCACGTGGGGCAAAATACTGAACCTTAATATTGCTATCCATCAGCTCTCGCCGCAAAGACTCAGTAAACCCTTTAATACCAAATTTACTAGCACTATAAACGCTATACCCAGGGTAACCAATGCTGCCAAAAGTAGAACCAATATTAATAACTTGTGCTTTTTGTTGATGATGGAGTAGCGGCAATAATGCGTGGGTCAACAAAATTGTGCTAGTCAAATTTGTATGAATAATTTGCCCGATAAATTCTTGGCTCATCTCTTCAAACAAATCAAATTGCCCTATACCTGCATTATTAATCAATACACTAATACCTTGCTGAATACCTTGGCAGGCCTCGACAACAGCACGTTGCCCCTCAGCGGTTGTTATGTCTGCTTTAACAACAATATGTTTTGAACCTAGATTACTATTTAATAACTCAAGTTTCTCTGCATTCCGACCCACCAATACAAGCATCGCACCATTTGCACTTAACTGTTCAGCAATTGCGCTACCAATACCGCCGCTAGCGCCTGTTAATACAATCACATTACCTTTCATTTTCTCTATCCTTTTTTAGTTATTCGTTACACCGCGAAATACATCACCGTATAATCGGTAAAATATTTTTGCACAACGAATAATAAGCGCTTGTTCTTGTGGGTCATCAATCTTACCCATCAGGCCTTCAAAAAACTTAACATGTTCTTGATCTAGTGCACCATGAGAGCGTAAATAACTAAACGCTTCATCGGGTAATTTTAGCGCCCTTTGAATACCATCTGCAGCCTGATCTGCCGTCGTAATACTCGTGCCTTCAAGCACGTGTACCATGCCAAAAAAACCCAATGGATTAACCCTGTTTGCCATATCGTAGGCATACGCCACCATCAATTCTGTTTCTATAGACGGCAAGCCACAACGAACCGCCTCTTTATCACCACCACAGGCGGCAATATCGTTCAAAATCCATTCCTGATGACCTAGTTCTTCTTCAATGTA
>NVSW01000092.1 GCA_002401365.1 Piscirickettsiaceae bacterium
CAGTAGCGGGCGGGTTTGGACGTTCAATGGTAAATTTTTCTGCTGGGGCAAACACACCACTAGCATCTATTATTACTGCAGGCTTAGTGGCTGTTACACTATTAGTTCTGACATCTCTTTTCTTTTTCTTACCTAAAGCCACGTTGGGTGCAATTATCATCCTAGCCGTCCTACCATTAATCGATACACATTCTCTCAAACATGCATGGGGATACGACCGGGCCGACGCTTTTGCCTTATTGGCGACATTTTTTACCGTACTTATTATCGATGTAGAATCTGGCATTATTACGGGCGTTATCATCTCAATTGGTTTGTACTTACACCGCAGTAGTCAGCCTCATATAGCCATTGTTGGGCAGGTTGGAGAATCTGAACATTATCGCAACATTAACCGCCATACCGTTAATACCGACAACTCAATTCTTGCAATTCGAGTAGACGAAAATCTATATTTTGCTAACACCAATTATTTAGAAGACACCATCATGCGTATTGTTGCTGATAACCCGTCAATCAAACATTTGGTGTTAATTTGTAGCTCTATCAGCTTTATAGACACCAGCGCTCTAGAATCTTTGGATAATATTCACTATAGGCTAGATAAGGCAGGAATCAGTCTTAATCTTGCTGAAATTAAAGGCCCCGTAATGGATAAACTTCAGAAAACTGCGTTCATTAACCGCCTAGGTGCCGACAGAATTTTTCTTAGCACCCACCAAGCCATGCAAACTCTAAAAGAACAATGAACAGCATCTTAGTCGCTCAGATCTAGCTCGCTTAAACATTTATTTCGCCCCGCATCTTTGGCTTGATACAAAGCACGATCCGCTCTTTCAAAAACCACATCGGGGCGGTCATTAATTGAGAATTTTGCACACCCTGCTGACATCGTAATAACAATACGCCGGCCTTGTAAGCCAAATTTGCAGTTAAAAACAGATTCCCTGAATTCATTTAGTCGAACTAAAGCATGCTCAATGTCACTATCAACAAAAATAACTGCAAATTCTTCGCCGCCTATTCGACCAAAAAAATCACTCTCTCTGACTTGTTTATCAATTAATTGACTAATTTTTCGCAACACCTTGTCACCGATAAGATGCCCATGATCGTCATTAATTTTTTTAAAATGGTCAATATCCAAAATAGCGACCACCAACCCACCTTGTGAGCGTTTCCAACGGTCAAATTCAACTTTAATACGTTGGTCATATGCACGACGGTTTGCTACGCCTGTCAACGAGTCTACGAAAGCCTGCTCATGCGCCTTGTTTAGCGAGACTTTCAACAAACCCACTTCTTCTTCAACTATTTTTAGTTTGACAGACGCATCCTTTGCGCGCTCTTCAGCTTTTCTTGCTCGGTCACCTTCCATCTCAACTAGCTGCTTAACATTGTTATTAAGCTCACCAATCCGATCTGTCAGAATATCTTTAAGCGTTGTTAAACTCTCAGCTCTTACAACACTTTCACGAATAGCATTCACTTGCTCGCTCATAAGCTCTGTAATACGCCAGCGGTCTTTCAGACCTCTCTCTTCTGTAATACTTTCACGTGCAATATCTAAAGACAAGCCAGCGAGTTGTTGAATAACCGTCTCAATCAAGCCAGATAATTCAACAATGAACCCATCCTTCTTACTAAGTCGCTTCCCTAAACCTTCAAACACATACGTGTAAAAGGCCTCAAGATCGCTCAATTTAACAACTTTAGCCAATCTTTCTTTTAACACCCCAAGGTCCAGAGATTGTGCAAGTTCGCTATCAGACTGCTCTAATAGTTCTAATTGGTGGAATAGCCCTTCTTTTATTTCATCAATTGACTGGTTTGAGTCCCCCAGCGCACGCTGATCTTGTTTGCCTGCCAATATAACGCGCGCTAGTTTATGCGCTATAGAAATATAGCCCTTTGCATCACCTGCCTTATCTAATTTTCGCTGCAAATGCGCCATCTCATCTTTGAGCTCTTCAGAACAGCCCAATTCAGACAACATCGTCTCAAGAACTTGTGATGTTGAGTCCAACCCACCCGCCTCTCCCATGTGACTAACGAGAAGGTCTCTAAGCCGATCCAAATCGACGATAGGTAAGCTATCGATACTAACTTTATTAGGAAGATTTGTAATCGCTCTATCTATCAAGCCATGCTGCCCTTTTACGGCGTCAAGTACACCTAGAAGCGTCTTATACAATAGTTTAACGCCATCACTTGCCTCAATCTCTGACTCATCAAGCGCTTTAATTGCCTTTTGATACTTTTCTTTATAATCCGTCACTCGTTTTATCTCTCCCCAGCTAATTGCTAAATTATAAACAACAACATTAATCAGACGCTACTGTTTAGTAGCTCTTATGAGCTTTAATTTATTTTTATCCGACAATAAAAAACCCATCGTAAAGATGGGTTTTTTGCTTATATAAAGCACGCTCAATCAAATAATGATTAACGTTTAGAGTACTGAGGACGTTTTCTAGCTTTATGCAGACCAATTTTTTTACGTTCAACCTGGCGTGAATCACGCGTCACAAACCCTGCTTTGCGCAGCACTGGGCGAAGCCCTTCATCAAACTCCATCAAAGCACGCGTGATGCCTAATCTAATCGCGCCTGCTTGACCCGATGGGCCGCCACCTTTAACAGTAATAAGAAAATCGAATTTAGATGCTGTATCTGTAGTCTCTAAAGGCTGACGCACAATCATACGATCTGTTTCACGACCAAAGTAAGCAGCTAATGTGCCACTATTAATTGTAATTTCGCCTTTACCTGGACGCGCAAATACTCGTGCTACTGCACTTTTACGACGACCAGTTCCATAATATTCAGTTTGTGCCATGATAATTTAACTCTATTAAATTTCTAAAACTTTAGGTTGTTGTGCTTGATGCGTATGCTCAGAACCAACAAAAACCTTCATCTTTTTGAACATATTTCTGCCTAATGAATTCTTAGGTAACATGCCTCTAACGGCAGATTCAATAATACGTTTAGGATAGGTTTCACGAAGCTTACCTAAAGAGATTGACTTCAAGTTACCAATATATCCCGTGTGGTGGTAATACATTTTATCTTTTTCTTTATTACCAGTAACACCGATTTTCTCAGCATTAATAACAATAATGTAATCACCCGTATCAACGTGTGGTGTAAACTCTGGCTTATGCTTACCGCGTAGGCGATGAGCTATCTCTGTTGCCAAGCGACCCAGGGCCTTACCCTCAGCATCGACAACATACCAGTCATGTTCAACTTCTTCTGCTTTTGCACTAAATGTTTTCATTTCTTCTATCTACCAATTTACCCGAAACACGGGGTTATCAAAGAGCCGCATAGTTTAACCACTTTCAACATTAAGCACAATGCCGAGTTCACCCTGTTTTTAATAATCTTTTAAAAAATGTTTAATTTTTTATGAGTTTCCGTTCTATTTAAACTTTTTATACCCAAAGGGCATCGGCAACTGCTTATCCATAAGGATGCGGTGTATGCAGAAGACATGCTGGGAGAATTTTCTGTCCTGCGTCTCCTAAATAGCCTACTTTTGGCGCCTAAAGCGCCTACTTTTGGCGCTCTATCTCCTGCGTCCATGCAGTCTTAAGTTTCATTGAAGCGAAAGGAAAGCTTTTCCGCTTAATTCAGCTTTAAAGCTCTAAGCTAGCGACCAACCCCCATATAAACGAAACCAGATGCCTGAAGCATCTGCTTATCAAATACATTCCGACCATCAATTATTAATGGCGTACGCATTTCAGCGTATAAGTGGTCGTAATCTGGCGATAAATACTGCGGCCATTCGGTAACCAATATTATTGCATCGCAGTTCTGAACAGCTTGATACATATCTTCATAGTATAGAAGCAATGCCTTATCACTATATTTAGCCTGTAGCTTACTCATCGCCTCTGGGTCATGACTATTCACTTCCACAACTTGCGATAGTAAGGCATCGATAATCTTTAGACTGGGCGTATTATCAATGCTAGCGGTACCTGGATTATACGAAACGCCCCATAATGCTACTTTTTTATTGCCTAAGTCACCTTCGTGACACAGCCAAAATTACGGCCACCCTAACAGGGGTTGACTATTACGTCTCGTTACGCCCATCCATTTCAATCACGTTAGCTGCTGATGACAAATTGTTTTTTTGACGTTTTTTGAATGTCACCACGTCTTGTATCTGACATTGCGGGCTAAAGCCAGCTACCGTTTCCAACAACGTTTCCCTAATGCTCTCAAAGTCATATTTCTCAACGGCGCACTCTAGCTTTTGCAAAACATCCTTTAATGTTGACCAAGGCATAATATCCTCATTGGCTCGCATAATCTTTACATGCTCTGTTGTCGACACATTATTGCCAATCAATAGTTCTTCGTATAGCTTTTCACCTGGCCTTAACCCTGTGTATTCGATCTCAATATCACCGTTGGGTTGATTCTCATCACGTACTTCCCTGCCACTCAAGCGAATCATTTTACGTGCTAATTCCAAAATATTTACCGGCTCACCCATATCCAATACGAACACATCCCCGCCTTTCGCCATTGCGCCCGCTTGTATCACTAACTGCGCGGCCTCAGGTATCGTCATAAAATAACGAATAATTTTGGGGTCTGTCACCGTAACGGGGCCGCCTTGCTTAATTTGTTTTTTAAACAAAGGAATAACTGAACCCGAAGAACCTAACACGTTACCAAAGCGCACCATGCTAAATTGAGTGTTGCTAGCTTCGCGATCCAACGCTTGCAAAACAAGCTCGGCCATACGTTTTGATGCACCCATTGTATTGGTAGGCCGAACCGCCTTATCGGTTGAAATTAAGATAAAGGATGTAACATTCGCCGCAATAGCTGCCTGCGCAGCATACAATGTTCCAAACACGTTATTTTGAATAGCCTCACTAGGATTTTGCTCAACCAACGGTACGTGTTTATAAGCTGCGGCATGGTAAAGCGTCTGCACGCCACATCCTAAGCACGCATTTGCTATCCGACTTCGGTTAAAAACAGATCCCAATACGGGCACAACTTTAACTGCATCATTAAAACCTAACAACTCATGCATATGGTGCAATTCTTTATCTAGCGTGTAGAGCGAGTACTCACTGTTTTCAAACAAAATTAATTCGCGCGGCTGTAAACGTAAAATTTGTCGACAAAGCTCAGAACCAATCGAACCGCCCGCGCCAGTAACCATCACAATTTTTCCAGTGATATTCTTACCCATTAAATGTTCACTGGGCGCAACAGGATCACGGCCAAGCAGGTCTTCAATGTCTACATCGCGAATATCATCAACCGTCACCTCACCTTTAGCGATTTCTGCCAACGTTGGCAATGTTTTCACTTTTAAAGGATAAGGCTCCAACAAGGCAATTATTTGTTGCCGACGCTGGCGTGAAACCGATGGCATCGCCAACAAAATATCGGTGACGCCATTGCGTTCAACCAAACGACTTAAATGGGTGAAGGGGAATACGCGAAGATTATGAATTTGACGTCTATGTAGCGACTCATCGTCATCGATAAAACCAGCCACTACAATATCGTTCCTTAACGACAACTGGTCTGCTAACTGCACACCCGAAGCACCCGCACCATAAATAACCATTTTATGAACACTGGTCAGCTTTTTGTTACCATCTAAAAGCCCTGCGAACCACCAACGGGCAATCATCCGACTACCGCCGATACCCAGCAACACCAATACCCAATTTATAATATGAACCGAACGTGGAACCCCTTCGATTCTCGCTAACAATACCACGACTGCCAACAGCAAGGCATACAAAGACACTGCCTTTACAACGACCCATAAAGAATAAAAACCTAAATAACGAATAATCGCTCGGTATAATCCCAACTTAATAAAAATAGGTACCGCCAAAAATGGGGCGAATAAAAACAGATAACCTATATTAGCCTTAGGCCAATAAAGCTCCCCTAAACGTAAAGAAAAAGACAACCATAGCGCCAGCAATAACACCACAAGATCAAATAGTAGCGTAATTCCTCGCTTAACTTGACGATTTTGAGACAGCAACCACCTTGGTAATAAAAAAACGTTCTTATCCATAAAATATTTTTGCCATCCGTTATAACTAGCTTAGCTGATGTCGTACTTCATCCTTTCAAAGCACGGCCCCATAGACAGCAGAGCAACACTCAACAAACATCAGCCTCCGCATTGATTATACAATGGCATTGGCACAAAGCGAAATGCCTTAACAAATATGGTGACAGTTTCAAGCTCAAAAAAAAGCCCTGACTAGCAGGGCTTTTTGTATTTCTCAAACAGCTTGTTACTTCGTTTTTAACTCAATATTTTCACGGTTCTTATCTACCGTACCTGCACCAACGCCCTTTACTTTTGTTAAGTCATTTAATGTTTCAAATGGGCCATGCTTTTCACGATACACAACAATCGCTCCCGCTTTACTTTCTCCTATGCCTTTCAAAGCCGCAGCTAATTCTTCTGCCGATGCCGTATTAATATTAACCGCAAAAGAAGAAAATGAAATAAGTAACGTCGCAATAAATAAAAGTGTGTTTTTGAACATAATGTCCTCCTTGATAATGTATAAAATCTCACCGCCTCATGCGAATGAATAGAGTACTGCAAGTTCAATGTAACCTAATTTTATTCCCGTTACTGTAGGATAAAGCTTCATTTAATGTAAGCATTTGCTTACAAAGTATAATAAGACTAGTAGACCTCTCAACGCAAAACACCTGAACCATTTATCATGGTTCAACTGAATTAACAGCATGTTCTTTGCTTTAGCAACAGCCAAGGCATGAATAATAAATGGCAGGGTCATCACCTGCTTCGAGATACAACTGAACACTATCGTCGGTTTATAAATATTGCACAGGCTCCCAGCGAGTCGTTTTAATAGGCATCATCATTCAACCTCCAGTTGCTTAGCAAGTTCCTTTCATTTAACAATATCTGACTTTTGAGAACCTTTATCCCACCTGATAAAAGAATAACCGTCCATCCATCGCAATCACCAGCTTCACGCCAAGCAGGTCTCGCCCTTTAGAGCTACCGACCTGCAAGTAGCCAAATTTTATAAGGCCCTCATTAATTAATGGCCTCTAATTATTTTTACATTAACTAACTGCAAAGAACCATTCTTTGCTCATAATCGTTTACTAACGATTCTAGTGCCTGGTAAATAGACTTCAAGGTTATATCTAAATTTATCGATTCAAAGCTTGGACCGTTTTTATCAACAGGAATATTACCAGCCAGTATTTCAAGCGCTGTTTCAGGTTCTTCAATGCTAATGAGTGTTTCTATCAATAAAGTTGCCACACAATTGTTAAGGATAATTGTGTCTGAAGTGAACGTTTCAAACCCAACGCCTTAGAAAATTTCAATATTGTCGCTTATTAAATGTATCCGTTAAACTAGGGGAGCTTCACT
>NVSW01000093.1 GCA_002401365.1 Piscirickettsiaceae bacterium
ATTTTAGAAACCGAAATTTGGCCGAATATGTTTCATCAAGCCAAACGTGGCGGTATTCCATCGTTACTGGTCAATGCGCGGATGTCCGAAAAATCAGCCAAAGGTTATGCGCGTTTAGGTTCGTTAATGAAGCAAACTCTAGCCGATATCAGTCATATATGCGCACAAACAGAGCCCAGCGCTGAACGTTTTATCAACTTAGGTTTGGATAAAAATAAAGTGTCTATTCCTGGCAATATCAAGTTTGATACGGATATGCCAGCACATTTACGTGAACAAGCCGAGGCTATTAGACGTGACTGGTTTCAACAACGCCCGAGCTGGATAGCTGCAAGTACCCATGAGGGTGAAGACGAGAGAGTATTAGCTGCCTTTTCAAAAATCAAAAACAAATACCCCAATAGCTTATTGGTACTGGTGCCGCGACATCCTGAGCGTTTCAACGACGTGGCTAAATTGGCTGAAAAAAAGGGCTACTCGGTCACTCGGCGTAGTGAACAGAAGTCGGCAAAGATAACGAGTGATATTTTTTTATTGGATACATTGGGTGAATTGAAGCTGTATTACGCGACGGTAGATGTTGCATTTGTTGGTGGTAGCTTGGTACCAACGGGAGGGCATAATATGCTAGAACCAGCAGCATTGTCAGTACCTGTTCTATTCGGTCAACACGTACACAATTTTAGCGAAATTAGTGAAGAGTTGTTACTAAAAAAAGCGGCTATACAAGTCATGGATGAGAGTCACTTGGCGGCAGAGGTCATTGACTTATTGGCTTCCCCCGTCAAGCGTGACAACATGGGAGCAGCAGGGTGTGAATTTGTTCAGCAAAATCAAGGCGCGGTTGAAAAAGTTGCTAAACGTATTGCTAGTTTATTAAATGAATGTTGATAACAATCGTTTTAAAGTACTAGCGTCGGGCATTTTTTGCCTAATTTTAACGATGGGTATTGGGCGTTTTGCTTATACGCCGATGATTCCGATTATGTTTGAGCAAGCAGGACTAACAACCGTTTTGGCAGGGTGGTTGGCGACTATTAATTACATGGGTTATATGCTGGGTGCGTTAACAGCAACGTTGGTGGGAAACTTAGTGGTTAAGGATAGACTGTACCGCTTAGGTTTGGTGCTTGCGGTTGTTGCAACCTTTATGATGGGTCTATCAGATAACCCTTGGGTTTGGGGGCTGTCACGTTTTGTTGCTGGATTTGGCGCGTCGGCTGGGTTACTGATTGGTGCGGGTTTAATGTTGAACTGGTTAATTCGGCACCATTACCGCAGCGAGATGGGCATTTACTTTAGTGGCATTGGCTTGGGGATAGCGTTTGTTGCGCTTTTGATTGGGTGCTCCAATCAATTAAATTGGTCGAACCAATGGTTATTGATGGGTTTTGTAGGGATGCTCCTTATTATTCCTGCATGGCGTTGGTTACCTGCGCCTAATGTTTCTGCCGTAACTCAGTCAGGAAAGGTACTTGAAGACAAGCCGCCAAGTAAACGTTTTTTATGGCTGATGATGTTGGTTTATTTTTGTGGTGGTTTTGGTTTTGTCATCAGTGCGACTTATATAGTCGCTATTATTGAGAGTCAACCCGCTTTGCAAGGGCAGGGGGAAATGGCGTTTCTTTTGCTAGGACTAAGCGCAGCACCAGCTTGTATTATTTGGGATCTTATATCCAGAAAAGTGGGCATTTTAAATGCCTTGCTGCTCGCTTACGCCATTCACGCAATAGGGATTGTTTTACCTGCATTGGCAGACTCTATACAATTTGCATTGCTTAGTGCTTGCTTATACGGGTTTACGTTTGTTGGTATTGTTAGCATTGTGTTGACGATGGCGGGTCGATTTTATCCAACAAAACCGGCAAAGTTGATGGGGATGTTGACTATGAGCTATGGCGTTCCACAAATTATCGCACCGACTATTGCGGGTTATTTAGCCAGTATTACAGGGCACTACTTTGGCGCCTTATATATGGCGAGTAGCTTTGTTGTGTTGGGTTTTGTCACTATTTTGGCTATTAAAAAATGTGCCGCTAGCGATATACAACTGCTTGAGAACCAGCAGTAAAATTTGGCTGCTGCTCGTTGTTATATTTATAAATGAGAAACTAGGTTACAAAACAGCAAGATATTGAGCTGTAAACCATGATTTTTTTAGTGCGTTTTTAAAATTTAGATCTATGCTTATATGGAAGTCATCAAGCATCTTTTAATTAATGCTTGGTTTATGTATTAGGGGAATGTATGGATTTAATGATTATTGTATATATATCGGCGGCGGCAATTGTTGGCTTTGCAGCAGCTTGGGGGCTATTTACGTGGCTGGCTAAAAAGGTGGATATCGAAAGGCAAGAACAACAAGAAAAACTTATTAGCAGTTACGAGCAACAGCTGTTTCAGAAAGACAAAGAAAGAGGCGCGATACAGTCGGGGTTTAAATTGTCTGGCCGGATGAAAACAGATGACACTATGGCAAAGTTCAATGAGGCTTTTTTAGAGGCTGGGCGCGCGGTAGAAATGGTGTCGCTTGAACTGAAAAACGCTACCGAGAAAGTCGCGGTTTCATTTAAGACGCTGCCAGATATCCAAGCATCAAATGTAAAAATGTCTCGTGCAACGGATATCAGCAAATCAAAAGTAGATGAATTGTCTGGTATGAGCGATTCATGGCAACAATCAATGCAAACACTGCA
Organism: Piscirickettsiaceae bacterium; assembly: GCA_002401365.1. GTDB lineage: Bacteria > Pseudomonadota > Gammaproteobacteria > Methylococcales > Cycloclasticaceae > Cycloclasticus. Next base: position 2,697 of record NVSW01000093.1, read on the forward strand.
AACAATTCAAGATTGTATTACTGATATTCATGAAAAGTCATCACAGATACGCGATGTTTCTAGCGAAGCTAATTTATTAGCGCTTAATGCATCAATTGAAGCGGCTCGTGCGGGAGATCATGGTAGGGGTTTTGCTGTAGTGGCTGAACATATGCGGGCTTTATCACTTAGAAGTGAAAGGGGAAGTGTTGAAATTGGGGAGTCAGTTAGTACGGCGATGAACGAGGTGGAAAGTATTATTAGTGGTATCAAAACCAATATAAGTCAGCTGGTTGAGCGCGTCAGCGATACTACAAAATTATTTTCCGACATCGAAACTGAGGTATCTGAAATTGATAAATCAATTGAGCAGTCGATAGGCGCCGCTGATTCCGCCACTGAAGAGTTTAAAAAGATAAATAGCTCGGTCAATTCACAATTAGAAGGTATTAGTAAGTTACTTGCTGACGTGATGGGTGAAGTGTCAGGGCGTAAGATTGGTGAGGTTTTTGCAGAAGATGATATAAGTCAGTTTGAGTTGATTGATGTGCGCCGTCCAGATGAATACAATGATGCGCTAGGTCATATTAACGGTGCGGAGCTAATGTGCTTGCAAGATAATATTGAAGAAAAATTGGCACAAAAAGATCGTTCAAAGAAATACTTATTTATTTGTCGCAGTGGTGGCCGTTCAGCACGTGCAGCACGTATCGCATTGGCATTACAATTTGAGCACGTTTCCAACTTGGAAGGCGGCATGTTAGCTTGGTGTGAAAAATTCGGTAAACCAAAACACGGTTAGTGTTGAAGCCACCCATTGATGTGTTCTAAGTCAGAGCTTGATAATGAGCCGGTGGCGCCTTTGAGGTTAAGCACGTTTAAAATATAGTTCTTTTTTGCTTCGATAAGTTGTAACTTAGCACGGGATAAATTACTTTGTGCGTCCAAAACATCCACAATCGTTCGGGTCCCAACGTCTAAACCTACTTCACTTGCTTCAAGTGAGCTTTTGTTTGACACAATGGCCTGTTGCAGCGCTTTTATGCGAAGCAAACTGCTGGTAACGCCTCTAAATGAGTCACGGGTTTCTCTTAGTGTGCTGCGCTGTAATGATTGTAGGTTGTCTAAGGATTGTTGGTGCCTGAAGGCGGCCTGTTTTGTCAGGGAAAGCGTTTTGCCACCAGCAAAAAGAGATAAATTTAATTCTAAGCCGAGTCTGTCAGACTCATTTCTAAAACCTGTTCCAAAGCTTCCTCCACCGATTTCGCTGTAGTCGTGTGAGGCAACAATGTCTACCGTAGGGTAGTGACCAGATCGGTTAATGTTAACTTCTTTTTTGGCTATGGCGACGTCATTTTTTGCCATCTCTAGGGACAGATTATGTTGCGTAGCCAATGACTCCCACTCGCTCATATTGTTAGGCTCAGGTGGCGACAGAAGGATTTTCTTTGCCAACGGCGCTAAGTCAATTTCATCTGTTTGAATAATTTCTCTTAACACCTCTTGTTTTGAATAAAGGTTATTTTCAGCGGCAATTTGTGTCGCGATGGCTAAGTCGGATCGTGCATGCGCATCATGTACGTCGGTTATGGCAATAAGGCCAACATCAAAGCGTGTTTTTGCTTGCTCCAATTGGCGAGTAAATGCATTGACGTCGTCATTTGCTAAACTTAGGTTTACTTCTGCCTGAAGCGTGTTTAAGTAGCTTTCAGCAAGACGAAGGATCAGAGTTTGCTCTGCAAGTTGATATTCTGCCTTAGCCCTAGAGACCTTTTTATTGGCTTGCTTATAGCGTTCAAAACTGGCCCAGTTGAAGAGTGGTTGACGAAGTGAAACAGAAAACCCTTCATCACGAAATTGAGATGTGTTTTTGCCAGTGCCTGAAAAGCTACTCTCGCTTTCTTGTCTAACATCACTGGTGCGAGCAGATGCATTGATGCTGGGTAGTAAATTAGCTAAAGCTTGCGGGTATACTTCTTTTTCTGCAAGTAACTGATTATAAGCTGCGTGTATGCCGGCATCATGTTGTTGAGCAAGTTTATATGCAGCTGACAAATCAATAGTTTCTGCAAAAGAAAGTATAGGCAGGGCAGAAAGAATAACGCCGATTGAAAGTTTTTTTAAAGTAATCATTTGAAAGGTTCGATTGAAGATTCGTTTGAGGAATAGTTGTACTCTAGCATATAAGCAGTGGCTAATTGAGTCTACGAATTACTATTGCTTTTTAATATAAAAGTGACAGGGCCATCATTGCATAATGAGACTTGCATGTCTGTGCCAAATTCTCCGCACGCAATATTAGTATGTAATTGCCTTGCGTGTGAAATGGCATAATTAAACAAAGGTCTTGCTATACTCGGCGGCGCAGCGGGGGTAAAGCTAGGGCGGGTGCCTTTTTTGGTGTCTGCTGCGAGGGTGAACTGTGGGACAAGTAATAAACCGCCACCAATATCAAGAAGGCTCAAATTCATTTTATCGTCACTATCAGCAAAGATTCGGTACTTTAATATGCGATTAATTAACTGCTTGACCTGAGTTTCGCCATCACCTTTTTCAACGGCCAACAAGGCGACTATGCCCTGCTGTATAGCGCCGATGTTGTTATTATTTACGACCACATTAGCGTGCGTAACGCGTTGAATAACGGCTAGCATGGTTAATTGCCCTCCAATCGCAAAAATAATTCCGCATAACTATCGCTGATGGTTCTTAATGAATACGCAGCATTAGCTGGGCTAGGGTTAGGGGTAACAAAGACAGTAGCAGTATTGATTTTCCAAGCTTGCTCTCCCCATGTTATAGAACGACTTTTATCTGCACTATATTGCACATATTTTTGGCACGTTAATTTGCCATGAAACCAGATTATTAGTGGATTTATGCCGTCTATTAAATCGTTCAAACGGGCGCTACCTTGGCGATAATCCGCTGCATTCAGGCCTTTGCAGCCAGCAGTAGGGCGTTTAACAAGGTCGGTAAAGCCGATGTTAAAGTTTTTAGATAGTAGCTTGCAACTTTTAAGGCTTGGTTCTAGCGTTGAAGTGAAATACCCACAAGCATTTAAAGCCTTCCAGAACCTGTTTCTAGGGTTTGCAAAATAAAACCCAGCGGTAACGGAGGGCAGTGATGGGTTGAGACCAACCGATAAAACTTTTATGTCATCATTAATTAAATCGGGCAGTGTTTCCATTGGGGTTAATAAGTAGGCATATTATTATCAACGTCAGCGGCCCATGCGTGGACACCACCGTCTAAATTTATAATGTTGCTGAAGCCATTTTGTAATAAGAATTGGGCAACTTGTTGGCTACGCATACCATGGTGGCAAATTGTTACAATGGGCAGGTCTTTTGGCAAGTCATTTAGGCGGTTCGGAATGGTTTGCATGGGGATGAGGGTGCTGCCTGCTATATGGCAGTATTTAAACTCATTTTCTTCTCGGACATCTAATAGAAAGAGTTCTGATTTTTCATCACTGATGAGTGACTTTAATTGCTTAGCGCTTATGTGCTGCATAAGGACGAATGGTTTTTTTACTTGCCAATTAGTATAACAGTATGTGATAAACTGAACGCTGAAATACCTTAAACTCAAGTGATAATCGAGGTCAATATGAGTGCAATTCCAGAAGATTTCCAAAAAAGAACCGAAGCTATGCAGGCCGCTGCTATCGAGCCTTTACCTAATTCAAAAAAAGTGTACATCAAGGGTTCACGAGACGATATTAATGTGCCAATGCGCAGAATTTCCTTGGCTGATACGCCTACCAGTTTTGGTGAAGAAAAGAACCCTGATGTTTATGTGTATGATTGCTCTGGCGTGTATACCGACCCAACGGCAACCATCAACTTACGTAAAGGGCTGCCCGAGGTGCGCACACCGTGGGTTTTAGATCGAGGGGACACCGAATTACTCGATGGGCCCAGTTCAAAATTTGGTCAATTAAGACAAGGCGATCCAGAACTCGCCAGTTTACGTTTTGAGCACATAAGAGCACCGCGAAAAGCTAAACAGGGCGCCAATGTGAGCCAAATGCACTACGCGAAAAAAGGCATCATCACCCCAGAGATGGAATACATCGCGATTCGTGAAAACATGAAACGCTCTGACATAAATGCAGAGCAGCATCCTGGCGAGTCATTTGGAGCGAGTATTCCTGAGAAAATTACCGCTGAATTTGTACGTGATGAAATTGCGCGTGGCAGAGCGATTATCCCTGCGAACATTAATCACCCAGAAGTCGAGCCGATGATTATTGGGCGTAATTTTTTAGTGAAAATTAACGGTAATTTGGGCAACTCTGCGGTCACGTCGTCCATTGAAGAAGAAGTCGATAAAATGGTTTGGGGTATCCGTTGGGGCGCTGACACAATCATGGATTTATCAACGGGTAAGAATATTCATGAAACTCGTGAGTGGATTTTACGTAATTCGCCCGTGCCGATTGGTACGGTGCCGATTTACCAAGCGCTAGAAAAAGTAAACGGCAAAGCTGAAAATTTAACATGGGAAATTTTCCGCGACACCTTGATTGAGCAAGCAGAACAGGGCGTGGATTACTTTACGATTCATGCGGGTGTGTTATTACGTTATGTGCCAAGGACAGCAAAACGCACCACGGGGATTGTTTCTCGTGGCGGTTCTATCATGGCGAAGTGGTGCTTGGCGCACCATGAAGAATATTTCCTTTATACGCATTTTGAAGATATTTGCGAGATTATGAAGGCCTACGAT
>NVSW01000094.1 GCA_002401365.1 Piscirickettsiaceae bacterium
ATTGCCATTCAAATTAAATTTAAACGTCTTTCGTCGAGCCACTTGCCGGTACATCTCGCCATCTAAGGCCATCAGTTCATCAAAAGATGCTTTTCCACCCCAGTCCGCTTTGAATTTGTCTGAAACTTCAATCGACATTTTTCTTATCTCTCGCCACTTTTTCGATAGCCGCTACTGCTTTTTCAGGCATGCTATATAAATCTTCAGTATCAGCATAAGCCAAGCCACTTTTAGACCATTTTAATTTGTCATTACTGCTTAACATCTCAACTAATAATTGATTTAATTTTTTCTGAGAAAAAGGTGCTGAAATTACTTTACCAGCATTAGAGTTGACGACGTGTTTAGCATAACCGCACACCTCACTAACCAACATCGGCAAGCCCGCAACCATTGCTTCCAGAATCACCGTGCCTGTATTGTCTTTACGTGCAGGGTGTAACAATAGATCGGCTGCTAATAAAAATGCTGGTACGTCAGGCCTGCCGCCCATAAAACGGACATTTTCAGTTACACCTATTTGATTTGCTAACCGCTTATAGGCAGCAATATCATCCTCACCCACCACCATTAACTTGGTTCTACCTAAGAGTTCTTTAGGTAATTCAGCTAACGCCATCATTGCCCTATCCACACCTTTGGTTTTAAACCCTGTCCCTACCATTAAAACCAGTAAATCTTGCTCTTCTAATAAAAGTTCATGGCGAAATCGTAGACGCTTCTCATCTGCATCAATAGGCCTTCGGCGGTTAGGGTCAATACCGGGCGGTAACATGACTAAATGATCATTTGGTATTTGATAATATTTTTTGAATAATTCTGCTTGTATATCTGAAATCATTAAGCAGACAGTTTTACTCTCAATTCCAAAAACGGATTCTTCCACACCTGCATAAAAACGGTACCGAGGATTTAATTTATGCAAAAAATTCTTTTCAGCAAACTTATCCGCGTAGCAAGGGTCAGCCGCATAATAAACATCCAAGTTAGAGATTTTATTAAAGCCGATCACTACATCATATTTTTCATTCTTAAGTTGATTGCTTAATTGACGATGAAAGTGATTCACCTTAGCGTGATTAGTCCACCCAGAGCAATTCAGTACATGCGTGTCACATCCTGCTATTAAATCACCATGCCATTCCATCACATACACATCAACCGTATACCCTTTTTTCAAACACACATTAGCAATACGCATGAAGTCACGCGCTAAACCGCCATATGGAAAATATTTATAAAGTGCAAACGCCAAACGCATAAAAAACCCAAGTAAAACGTAATAATATAGTTGAAACATTATTTTAACTCTATTCTGTCTAGCTATAACTTAAGTATGCGTTAAAATGCGTAGATCATGCAGCACAACGACTAAATCGTGAACAAATCAACTATAAAAGACGGGGCAACTAAGCCTGACAGCAGCCTAACCATTTACCTTAGGTTAATGGATTACGTATTACCTTACTGGAAACCATTTGCCACCAGCATAATTGGGTTCTTGATTTTTGCGATCACTCAGCCGGCTCTTGCTGCTTTAATGGAATACCTTGTTGATTCGTTGCAAGCAGAGCAAAGAACAGAAATTTATTGGGTCCCCTTAGCCACCATATTTATCGTTTTCTTCAGAGGTATTGGCTCATTTTTAGGTAGCTATTACATCGCTAAAGTTGCAAATAACGTTGTGCATAATTTGCGGTGTGAAATATTTAACAAATACACCACGTTACCAAACAGCTATTTTGATAACCAAAACTCAGGTCATCTTTTATCCCGCGTAACTTATAACGTTCAACAGGTCACCGCTGCTGCAACAGATGCCATTAAAGTCGTCGTCCGAGAAGGCTTCACTGTCATTGGCTTACTAGGTTATCTCCTCTATATGAATTGGGCTTTATCGCTCATTTTTATCGCCATCGCCCCAATTATTGGGTTACTGGTTAATTATGCTGGTAAACGCTTTAAAGCCATAAGTAAGCGCATTCAGACCTCAATGGGCGATATTACTCACGTTTCATCTGAGCTCATTAATAACTACCGCGTCGTACGTAGTTTTGGCGGCGAAGAATATGAAAAAAAACGTTTCCAAACTGCTAGCTTTTCAAACTTTAAACAAGCTATGAAAATGGTTCAAACAGGTGCTATCAACACGCCTGTTCTACAACTTATTGTTGCCATAGCCCTCGCGTTAATGATTTATTTAGCGCTACTCCTTATGACCAACGCAACGCCAGGTGAATTTGTTGCCTATATAACTGCAGCAGGCCTAATGCCTAAACCTATAAGGCAGTTGAGCGAAGTAAATGCTAAGATTCAAAAAGGTATCGCCGGCGCAGAAAGTATATTTGAAGTGCTCGATACAACAGCTGAGAAAGATACAGGAACTTTTGCATCCGAGCATGTTAAAGGTCACATTGAAATTAAGAACATTAGTTTTAGTTACCCCGACACGGAAACCTCTGTTTTAAATGACATTAATGTCAACATAAAACCTGGCATGATGGTTGCTCTTGTCGGAAAATCGGGTAGTGGCAAAACAACCTTAGCAAACCTTATTCCTAGGTTTTATAATCATCAACAAGGCTCTATCTTACTGGATGGCACCGACATTAATGACTACACACTCAAAAACCTAAGGCAACATATATCTATCGTCACACAAAATGTTACCCTTTTTAACGACACTATCGCCAATAATATTGCTTACGGTACTCTTAGAAAAACGCCTGAAGACGAGATAAAACAGGCAGCGAGAGCAGCCAATGCCTACGAATTCATAGAACAACTACCCGATGGTTTCCAGACCATGGTCGGTGAAAATGGTGTCAAACTTTCAGGTGGACAACGTCAACGCATCGCTATCGCACGCGCGCTATTAAAAGATGCCCCCATTTTAATTCTTGATGAAGCAACATCTTCACTTGATACAGAATCCGAAAAAATGATTCAACAAGCGATTGATAACGCTACATTAAATAAAACAACGCTAGTAATTGCTCATCGGCTATCCACGATTGAAAAATCTGACCTAATTCTGGTCATGCAAGATGGCTGTATCGTTGAAACCGGAACCCATAAAGAACTGCTGTCTTTAAACAAACGATATAAGCAGCTGTACGATATGCAGTTTACGATATAACAAAACATTGAATAATCAATTTCAAAGATAGCTAACAAGGAATCAGATAAAAATACATAGAAGGATGAAAAAAATTCTACAAATACTACCTTCAGACTCACCCGGCATTCTTCAACTAGCCCAATCAATCGAGCACAGTTTTCCCAGTAAAAACTTTACTGTTACAACTGCTTTTCTAAACCAAACCAGCAATCCATACATTTCAGGTACAGCAAAGTTTTTTAATTTCAAAAAAAATGAAACGAAAGGGCTCAGAATTAAAGCGCTTTGGGCAATATACAAGTACTGCCGCCAAGAAAGATTTGATGTCATCATTACTCACCGGTTTAAGCCCTTTTACTTAATCCTCATCATCAGTAAATTCTTACAAATCCCTATGTGCATTTCTGTTATCCACGGCTTTGGTGATTTTTCTCGTGGCTCAAGACGGCTTCTTCTAAAAATTCTTTGGTCTGATAACTGGCATTTCGTTGCTATTTCAAATGCCGTTGCAAGCTACCTTGTTGGACTAAGTCCCCAAATAGGAAAGAATGAAGTCACCACTATCAATAATGCCATTAATGTTGCTGAGCAAATTCGTAGTTTTAAGACAAAACAACAAAGTAGGCTTACGATGGGTCTTAAGGAACCACCTATTACATTCGGAACAATTGGACGTCTTATTCCATTAAAAGGTCACATTAACCTAATTAAAGCATTTGAAATTGTTCTAAAAACACAACCTAATAGCCATTTGGTCATCGTTGGGGAAGGCCGTTGCCGGTCAGAACTCGAAAACTATCTATCCACTCACAATCTAAAGCAAAATATTACACTGACAGGTCATCTCGACTCTGCGGCCAATTACATAAAAGCTTTTGATATTTTTATTCTTCCTTCGTTAACGGAAGGGTTTGGAATGGTGTTATTAGAAGCTATGGCAGCCAAACTTCCAATTATCGCTTCAAATACAGGTGGCATACCAAATGTTTTGGGCGACTGTGGCCAATTAGTACCTCCAGACATTAGCCCTCATGATCTAGCTAACGTTATGCTTGAAAAATCCAGCTTAACGACACAAGAAAGACAACAAGAGGGAGAGGCTCTTTATAAACGGTTACTCAACCAATTTGATGAGCTGGTTTATCAAAAAAAATGGCTAGAATTGATCAGCCAAAAATTTAATTTGGCTGATCAAACCAAAATGCTTTAACCGCATACTCTGACACAATATTTATTTCTATTTTGATTGGGCACTTGAATGCCTAATAAATACTGGGTCAAAAATGGGGGATACCAGCCGAGCCCCAAAAGAAGACATATGATCATCGTCATGATATAACAATTGTGAATCTTCCATCACTTTACAAAACTCACTATCACATAGCCGCTTCCATGGTTCTACAATCGTTACACCCAAACCCTTTAAACTATTAAATAATTTTTCCACACCTTTATTGCGTTGCCGATAAGCTGCAACTGAAGGTGCAATCGCATCATTAACGTCTCTATTTATTCGTTCAGTCAAGAAATATACAGACGCTACATTATAACCAATCTCAGGCACCTGACTAACCAACACTACGTTACGGTTAAGTTGTAATAATCTATTTATAGTTCGTTTTAGCGCTTTATTAAACACCACCTCATTTCCATCTCTTTCTGGCGCTACCATTGATAATGTATCAATTAGCTTAATATCTTCGCTTGCTTCCTTCCCATAAGTGCCGCCTTCAAGCTCTGCCGCCCACCGAGCCGTTAAAACAACCATTTTTATTTCTGCATGTTTGCTAATATAGTCAATCACTCGATTGTTAAAATCAAGACACTCCTCAATGTCTGGATTATGCACACCTATCAACGGTGGGCAGCCATTCGCTGACGCTATTAGCCCAGTACTATCATGCTTTTCAGCACTAAGACTAACCCCATAAGCCATTGCCCGAGCATGGGAATCTCCCCACAATAGAAAGCTGGGCTCATTATCCACTTTACCTAACCTACACTCCTTACTAGCATCTATATTTAACTCAGACTGTTTACTGCACTCACCCCACTTTTTCCATTCAACATCTGTAGCTATGTTGCTTCGCCATGCAAAACCATCCGTAGCTTTTATTACCAAACATAATAAAAAAATTATAAACATTATGCTAAGGGTAACTTTAAACAGTCTTTTTTGATCTGCAAAAAATCGATCTGACCTAAAAGGTTGTTCTATATACTTCCATGAAAAATAAGAGACCACACCAATAAGCCCAAGAAGAAAAAACGTTTCAGTCATCAGCAAAGGTCTAATTAATAGATGCTCACTAAAAATAATTAATGGCCAATGCCACATATACAATGAATACGAAATAATACCTATAAAAACAAAGGGCTTTAAGCTAAGAATTTTACCAACTAGTAGCTTTTCACTACTTTCTATACCACTGTAAATAATCAACGCTGCGCCAACACAAGGTAACAGTGCTGAAGGCCCTGGAAACACCGTCTCATCATTGAATAAAAATATACTCGACAATATTAGTATTAACCCAACTAAAGAAAGGATGTTTTTAATCAACAGACTTTTAATATTAGGAATAGTATTTAAGGCAATAAAACTTCCTAATATTAGCTCCCATGCCCTGCCTCCCGTTGCAAAAAATGCCCGGTTCAAGTTTGACTGGACACCATAAACACTCGCTACAAACGATACAACAAAAATAACACTTAACCACAATAGGTATTTTTTCTTTAAATATTTAGAAACGATAAAAAGCACAGCAGGGAAAACAATATAATACTGTTCTTCTACGGCCAAAGACCACATATGTAGTAGTGGATCAAGTTCTGCATCGCTATCAAAATAGCCCGTTTTTCTTGCAAAGAAATAGTTTGAATAAAATATGACTGTATATCTTATTGTTTTTGCAATTCGTCTAAAGTCATCAGGCGAATAAAACAAAAAACCCATGATGAGACAAAAAACAATAACCGCAAATAACGCGGGGAAAATTCTTCGGATACGCCTTTCGTAAAAACGAGCTATAGAAAACTCATTTGCTTCTATTTCTCTGTATATTATCGTCGTAATTAAAAACCCAGATATAACAAAAAATACATCAACGCCCACATAGCCACCAGAGAATAGCGTTACTCCTGAATGAAACAAAATAACTGAAATTACCGCTACTGCCCTCAAACCATCTATATCTTTACGGTACGTTGGATGCATTTTTATTAACCTTTTAAATCAAAATTTCTACTGTAAAAGCTAAGCTATTTTTACAAATAGATCTAAACAGCTTGAAGTGACACTTTTAAAATAAGTGACATGGTGAGCATAAAAAACTTGCCATTACCCACAGCTCAGCAATAGCCATCAACAACACCCAAAATTCATATATACATTTATTTTTCTAGCCCAATAAAATCATTGCTCTTAACATTTTGAAACAAAACCTCAGCTACGTCGTTTTCTCTCAGATCTTTGTACAACCTGAGCCAATCATGTCTAAACACCCTCGGTTTGTTTCTTTTAACCTTTTTCATGCCATCTAAATCAATCAAGAGAGGCTCGCCTCTTGCAATCCAGATATTATGAGCTTTTAAATCACCATGAATGAAACAGCACTGGTGAAAATGATGAATTAATTTAGTCACCTTGATGGCCATATCTACCTTAGATTCGACATCAATATTACTTTTAAAAAAATCAAACGCATGAATACCTTCCCTATATTCAGTCAATATATATGATTTTTTTCTACAAATACCCCAACGCTTTTCAAACAAAAGCACAGGGCTTGCTGTAGGAATATGATTAAACTCAAGCAAGTGTCCATTTTTCCAACTAACCGCAGCCCTACTTTCCATTAAGCATCGGAAAAATTGGTGTAGGCCACTTTTTTTATTGTATCTTTTTATAACGTAACCCTTTCCATCCACGTTTATTTTTGAAACTATTGCTGTTCTGCCACTTTTAAGAACTTCTCCTTTATCAATAAGAGCATCTGCATTTTTTATAATATTTAAGGCATTATTCCTACTAAAATCACGAGAAAATACACAAAACGTGTGCCAATTTTTTACGACATCAAAAGTACCACATTGACGAAAACCCTTTTTTTCTACGTATTTCTTTTCGCGCCAATCTCTA
>NVSW01000095.1 GCA_002401365.1 Piscirickettsiaceae bacterium
TTGTAGAAACCTTAAGGACTATGGGTGCGGATACACCAGTAGAAATTGAGGGCAGAGAGGAAAATATACGATTTTCTATGCCGAAAGAATTGCGTTAATTTCCCGCCCTTCAGATATTTTCTTTCGAGATAAAAAAAACCAGGAAATTCCCGGGTTTTTTGTATCTAGATTAGGGTTAGCGGTCACCTGGCCACTTCCCACTTTTGGCTCCTTGACTGTTCAGCCCAATGTTATCGTCAGCTGGCGTTCCAGTATCTTGGGCTCCTTGAGCATCTGTAATAATATTGACACATACTGCAATATTTCCACATGCTGCTGCTGTCACCAGATAATGCCCTTCTTCGCTAGGCAGGTTGTTGGCGTTAGCAAAGCCTAGGTCGGTCAGATCTGCAGTATAGGTAAGGTTATTTACAAAAAATCGCTCTTGAGCTTGCATTATCTTATTGATCATTGCTACCCCATCACTTATTCGTGATTTTCGTACACTTTCCATATATGAGGGGTAGGCGACCATACCCAAAAGCCCAATGATCGCAACCACTATCATTAACTCAATTAATGAGAAGCCTTTTTGGTGTTTTTTCATTGGATATTCTCTCTCCAATAGAGAATTTGAGTGGTGACTTCACTCCATGGATTTTCTTCGTCATCAGGGCTAAAGCATTCTGTTCCTACACAGAGGATAGGTGTTGTACCCCCTGTATCAGGATCAGGAATAAACAAAGTGACGGGCTCAGGTGGTATTCCTGGGTGTTTTAAATTTATATATTCACCCGTATAAGCACTTTCGCCAGTAACAAAGTTCATGGCATATATGCGGCCACCACCGAGGTATTCGGCGCCACAGCTGGTGTCTACATTGTCACCATTGCCTTCAGGTAGGTACGAAGTATAAACAGTATAACCAAACAGCGTCGCTGCTGACCGTAGAAATTTTTCACCATTGGCGGTTGCATCTTTATAGAAACCATGCGGAGCGTTGGACTCTGGATTAGCTGGACCGCTTGCAGGATCTGTGAGGTTAAGAAGTGCACTGTTGGTAATGGTTGTATAGTTTACATTACCACTACTATCTTCGGGAGCGCCAAATATATTGTATTCAAAGATCGCGTAGAGCCTATCATCAATATCTGTATTTTTGGGGTGGGCGGTGTAACCAGTACCTATGGTTAGTACAAAGAAGGGTTCGCGCCCACGTTTTTGTGAAAGAGAGACCGTAGGCCCAGTATAAAAACGTCTGAACTCATTGCTGTCTGAAAGATCAGCTATTTCAGCTCCGGTGTCTTGACTGTTCTCATTTTCAGCAAAATCTGAAGCAGAAGTACTTTTACTGTTAAAATCAATTCTCCACACATGCCCTTCTATGTCTACAGCAAAGAGTATGTCATCCGAGCCATCACCATCCATATCTGCAACGGTTACATCGCCAGGGATGCTGTTACTCATGGCTAGGTTTAGGTCATGGACATCGTCACCAATACTGTTATCACTGTTGTTTCCTGCTGACCAGAGTAATGCACCAGTCACAGCATCTATCATGTAAATGGCTGCACCTTTATCACCTGATGTAGGAACCGTCGCATTATCGTGAATAGTGTCGTAACCACCAGCAAAGAATAAAACATCTTTTAGTGTGCAGTTTTCACCATTTCCATCACAACCCCAATTAACCTGGCTGAGGATTGGGCGAGACCAGCTTTGACCCATGTCTTGGAAGTTCGTAGTACCGCCAAATATGGTCCACATAAGCTTGGGGTTATTTCTATTGGTAACGTCCATTGCATAATAATTACCACCGCCACGACGCATGCCAAAGTAGGCGTAAACATGGTCTCCATTAGATGATTCAATTTTAATATCATCATCTGTGCTTTCTTTACGCCATATGGTCATTGGGCCATCTAGCCCATAGCGACGAATACCATCGGGGTCATCCAGAAAGTAATCCAGTTGATTGGGAAGCAGATCTTGAGGAATAAACGCAAATATTTCCTGCCCATTGCTTGTATTAACAGCGTGGAATGTTCCCGAATTAGTTGTAGCAAATAGAGTGTCGTCTAGTGTGATGTTATCAGGGTCACTATTGTCACCATCGTAAGTGACGACAATTGGGCGGCTGTGGAGAGGGTCTGCCATATAGTTATTGGCATCAGTAATGTCATTATCATCATCGTCATCATCGACATCAATACCGGTAATCCAGCCAATGAGGGCTAATCTTCTAGCATTTAACTCCGCGGCGATAGGAAAAGCATCTTCATCAATTCCATAAAGGTCGTTGGTAATTAAGGTGTTGCCTAGGGTGATAGTATTATCAGCAACATTCAAACTAATATTACTCAGCGTAGCATCGCCAACAACAGTAAAAACCGTTCGACTATTTGTTAATTGGCTGCCAACACCACTTTTCTTAACTACAGGGCCATCAATAATACCGCCCCAAAAGCTTTCTGATGATGTTTTGAAGTAGCCGGTAGTTGGCTCAATGGCAATTTGATTGTTGGCATCAAGTACTTCCCCGTCACTGTTAATACGATATTTTTTTACATTACCGACCCAACGAGGATAAATGTTGGGCTCAAATGTTGCGTAATAAAGTTCATCTCTATGTTGCAAAGAATTGTATGCATTTACAGAAACGGCGGGTGCCGTAAATGTTGTGGAGCTTGAGAGAATGTCTAGAATAATCTCATTAAATGCAGATTTAAGTTCTTGGGATGAATTTGCGGTGTGGTAGGTACCATTACCGTTAATGGCAGTCTGTTCGAGTAGGTCCATATCAATAGCAAAACCAATGGTGTGGGTCACTACATTCTGGGTACCATCAAGGGTTAAATTATAGTCGTGTGATGCCATATAGCCAGACAGTTCATCCAAACAGGTATTATCTGCTTGGGATGTGCCATCGCTATGATCACAGGTAGCATCAGTAGTATTGGTAAGGCTCCTTATGGTTCCATCCCTACCACTATCACTATAGGGCTGCCCATCAGTCAGGTAAACCACATAGTTACTTTGGCAGGAGCTTGTACTGTCAGCTACGGGTGAGTTGTAATTACCACCAGATACAGCAGCGGCATCTCTATTTGAATTTGTACCATACTCTACTGAACCGCCTAGAAAGTACTTATGGGCTTCCCATAGGGTTTCGCTGAGTGGAGTATTTCCTGATGCAGTCAAGGCATTAATACTATTAACAATATTGGTGCGATCTGTTTCAATATCAGAGAAGTGGTGTTTAACATAACCACCGCTGCTACCATCAAATCGCATTAAACCAAAATTGAGCCCACTAAATTCGTTGACCAAATCTATGGCCGCCTCTTTCATTACATCCATTTTTACTCGGGTGATCAAAGGTGTTGTCTGTAGGTATTGATGGTAGTTCTCAGGCACATAAAGTCGATTATTTATATTACTCCAGCTAGCGGCATCATTGGCTGAGGATGAGTAGGGGCCATTATTTCCATTGGCCGCATAAATGTCCGTTGAGCTATCATCAACTCCATGGATGCCCGCATCTTCCTGGCACTCAATAGTGTTCGTAGCATTTTTTATATTACGCCATTTCCATTTGCCATTTTTTTTACGCCATTCTGCGGCTTTACCAATGTAAACAGGAATGGCTGTATTGGCAGTGAGATAATCAGTCATTGTTTTGCAACTATTTAAATTGCTGGATATGACTTTATTTTTATAGCTATAACTGGTGCTATAAACATAGATATTATTGTTACAGGTGCCAGTGCAATAGTTTGTACTGGGATTGTAGGCTGCCCTCGAAGTAATATTCCAGCCCATACTTCCTGAAGTATCAAAAATAAATAATATATTGGGCTGAAAATCTTCGGTATCTGCCAACACGTCTTGGTTGAAAAATATTTCAGTATCATCAGCCAAAATTGTATGAGATAAAAATACACTTGCCACTAATGGCAGGGCAATCAGTAAGCCTTTATTCCGTTTCATAGTAATCACCCCCCTTAAGGAAGAATTTGTATTTGTTCAACATAACTGTCGGCTTTGCGGTAATGGAACATGGCTCTGTTACCGCTCCAACTTGGCAATTCTTTAATAGAGCGTTGTGCTCCAAACTGGTTTATTAAAACTGTTGTACTGTTGAAATTATATATTTGTGGTGTGCAACCGGAGCACTCCAAGAGGAGGGCTGTAAGAGTCCCTTCTGTCTCACTATTATCACTCGTAGAAACATCAATTCGAGCTTCTTCTACGGTATGGTGTAGTTCTTGCAGCATCGGGCCATTAGCATAGCTATGTGTAGAAAACACAAGCAGTAGCATAAGCGTTGCCATGTTGCGAAGTGAGTTAAATATTTTAATGGCCATATCGTATCTCCTGAAAATTAGGTCCTTCTCTTACTCGTTAGGGTTGGGGTAACAAACACCAAATGACTGATCCGAATTAATACCTGTGCCGTCATCATTTAATGAGGATGTACCGTTGATTTCAAAAATTAGTGCAGAGCCGCCAATTTCATTGCCACCGCCACATTGACCTTCTCGTATAAAGCTTATGGTTACAGTTTGGGTAAAAGGGTTGTTAGCTGAAACCATTAATAAATCAGCCGAATCTACAATAAAATCAGTATCTGTTTGATAGACATCAGAGAGTTTTTGTTGATAGGACACGCCACTAATTTGGTCGTTATCTTCAGATGCCTGAAATTGTGCTTTTAATTCACTTAGTGTCACATTAAATACTTGTAAACTGATTTGAGAATTCCTTGCCATATTGCTTTGCAAGTTAGTGTCAGTGAGGGTTCCTAGAGAAATAATGGTCATGATGGTCAGCATCACCAGACTAACAATAAGGACGGTACCACGCTGGGCTTGTTTTGGTTGCTGGAGTGCTATGGCAGGTATTTTAATGTGTGATTTTTCAAAATGGTTCATTGGTTAGAATCCCCACTTTGATAAATAATATTGTTAATAGTAATGGTGGTGGAGAATGCATGCCGACTATGTTTGTCCGTGGCAGTAATTGTTGGGGCATCTAATAAATTAAAAGTACGAGTTACTCTATCGCCGCTACCTATTGCTTGCCCATTGTTAATCAATAAAGAAATTCTGACGGCACCAATATCACCCCATGTGGTTACTCCATCAGCAGAGATGTAGTTGGTAATAACATTATTTGCTAATGGGTCAGAAACCCCATAAAGAACTTGCATATTTTCTACACCGTCTACTAGTGGTTGAGCATTGCTGTACCAAGTATTTGTAGAAATATTAAAACCCCGGCAATAAAGGGAGCTTATTTGATCATTGTCTAAATCAGCAATGGAAAAAACATTTACAATCACGTTGTTGTCACCAACATCGTTGCCTAGGCAGTCACTATTATTACTAGGGTCTAGAACGATAGCGATCTGATCACTAGCGCTCCCAGCCCCATTGCTAGTGCAAGGGTTAGATGCACCACAGGCCCCATTCCAAAAGGCAATACCATTAGTGTTTTCATCTTCTCTGCTGTTATAACCTGCCATACGAATGCTCTTGGACAGAAAGTTTAGAGAGAATCGACCATTTTCCTGAATACGAGACAGTGTATCTGTGGTTCGAAATATATTTTGAGACGAGAGCATCATTTGAAGTGCTCCTACTGTCAGTAGTAGGCCCAGCGCCATGGCAATAAGTAACTCAACCAGCGATAAACCATATTGTCTGCGAGGTGGTAGAGAAATCATGGTCTAAATACCTGCCGGAATTGCTCAGTTTTTAGCGAATCATCAGCATCTTCGATAACATTGTCATCACTCACTGATTTTGATCGCCATTGCAGCGTAAGCGTGAATTCTGAGTTAGCAGTACATGGGGCATCAGCACATATAATTTGTAAGTTAGGGTTAAATAGTTGGCTTTGGTTTTGATTGTGGGCTTGGTTGGGCGTTGGGCAAATGGACTCCCAAATATCAAAAGCAGCCATTTCAGTAGTGGTACAGACAGCAGCGCCATTGCCATCCCTGTCAGCGCAATAAGTTGCAGGGATACCACCATTGCAAGGGTTCCCATTAAAAGCATAGTCACCATTAATTCGAGCTGTAGGGTTGGCTCTAATACGATTGATTAATTCCTGTGCAGACCAGGCACCATGACTACGTTGAGATGAATCAAAGTTATCTTTTATTGATTGATATTGCATGGAGGCGATACCCTGGATACCCACAGTTAAGATTAATAGAGCAATAAGTACTTCAATCAGGCTAGACCCTGTTTGTTGCTTTTGGTTTAAAATTTTTCTTGTGTTTATTTTCATAATCATGGGGTACAAGTGTTTGTGGTGCCGATGGACGATCTTCCCGTCAAGTTAATTGTGATGGATGCACCTTCAGCGGCTCCTCTGTCATCACAAATGGCAATAACTCGTTGGTTGTTCCCTTCATTGAGTAACCCTGTATTGGTAAAACTTATAAAGTTATTATTGTCATTACTGTTGACGGTTATTCCCTGCATAGTGAAATCCAGGTCTTTTATTAGAGTATCAGTTGCCGCTACTCTAAGTGTATTGCCTGCAGCATCTGTATCGGTGTAAATCGTAAAGCCATCGGTCCAGTCACCGCCACTGTCTATAGTAATGACACTTTGGCGGGAGACAGCCTCACTTCTTGCCACTTGCAAAGCTCCGACGAGAGCACGGGTATTAGAATCTATCCTGTTATTTTTTATCCAGGTCATAAAGTTGGGCACAGCAATGCTGAGTGTTATTACCAGCACAACAAGCGTGATCATTAATTCAATGAGAGTGAACCCTTTTTGCATTGCGGCCTTTCCGTTAGAAAGTAGTGGTAGTTTGTTTTCTATGCCTTATTTATAGTCCTATAAATGTAGGGATCAATGTATTCCTGACCAGCGGTTTTTTAACTTATATCGACGGTACAACAATGACAAGAAGTACTATTTCATAGGCAGTCAGGGGTATTATGGATGCGAGCCCGACCGGTTTTGGCTAAGGTGATTGCAAATTTATAATTGTCGTCTGGTTGGTCGGGACAAAAATGAAAAGTCCCATTAAGTGCTTT
>NVSW01000096.1 GCA_002401365.1 Piscirickettsiaceae bacterium
AACTCACTGGATTACTAACCAACAAACGCAAACGCAACGCAACACTATGTTGCTAACATTTTCTCAACAAGCAGATAATCAGGTTTACCTTAATAATAACCGTGTACAAAATTCCAGCCAGTTTGATGATGATGTTCTAGAGCCTTTTGAAAAAGCACTCAATGACAGCAACGGCCCTAACTTCATAGTTGTCCACCTAATCGGTACCCACCGTAAGTATAACTACCGCTATCCAGAAACTTTTAACCACTTTACTGATCGCAGCGGCATGCCCGATTGGGTTCCTGATGAAAATGCTGGCGAATACAACGAGTACGATAACGCCATATTATTCAACGACTACGTTGTTGCAAACTTAATTAATATTTTGAAAAAGAAGTCTCCCAATAGCGCATTGGTGTACTTCTCAGACCATGGTGAAGAAGTTTACGATACGAAAGATGAGCTTTTTTGCGGCAGAAATGAAGGCAAGCCTACGCCAGCCATGTACACGATTCCATTTATAACTTGGCTTTCAGCTGAGTGGAAAAACACACATTCAACAGCAAACCTTTCAAACACACTTAATCATGCTTACCAAACATCTGACTTTATCTATAGCTGGGCGGATTTAGCCGGTATCAATTTTAAAGGCAATCACACAACACGTAGCATTTATAGTGATGAATTTAACCCCATAAAACGCATGATTGGCTCGCCGCACGATAAAAAACATATGATTGATTTTGCATCGTTGTTACACAAAGAAAATGTTGCTATAAACTAATCATAAAATAACTATTCAACTAGGAATAACAATGGCTGGACAAAACTTAAAAGGCATTCAACGACTCAATGCTGCTTGGAACAACTCATTGGCTGGCCTAAAAGCATGTTGGATTCACGAGGAGGCCTTTAGACAGGAAGCAATTCTTTCAATAATCGGTATCCCGTTGGCATTCTATGTTGGCGACACAGCTGTTGAAAAAATCCTTCTTATTGGCAGTTTGCTCATGCTAATGATTATTGAATTATTAAACTCAGCTATTGAAGCGACCGTGGACAGAATTGGTCTTGAGCATCACGAGCTATCTGGAAGAGCCAAAGATATTGGTTCTGCAGCAGTACTATTCGGCACCGTATTAACCGCGTTAACATGGGGGTTAATTATTTTATAGAGATTCACTTTAAAGGTAGTTGGCTGTTCCTTCGCATCTTCGCTTGAATTCATATGAACTATAATGTTATATGAATTGTCACAGGAAGAGTTATGGTCACTTTTTAATTTTGCAATAGGCTACATGTGGTTAGATTATTTCCTTTAATGTTTCTTCTTACCTTCGGTTCTGTAAATACCGTAGTAAGTATTTCAGCGGACCATCAACGCTCTGAGTTATTCATCGACTTGAACCAAAGCGGCAGCTTAACCGCTTCAGATCTAGTTCACGACAACCAAGATAACCCGCTATCAAGCAAGTATTCAATAGCACTCATCAATAGCCACGCTTATTATTATCCACAAGCTGCCTTTTTATTCGAATTAGACGTTTGCAACAACGAATCTATTCGTGGCCCTCCCTAGTACCTAAGTTCTTTATTCGACGTTTCTGTTACATCTTAATATGAACCAGAATACGTTGCGTAGAGCGCATTGCTTTAATGAATAGCTCAACTCATAAACTTTACTAGCTATCAAACGACAACTGTTTGATACAGGAGAATAATTCGATGAAAAAATTACATCTATATAAAACAGAAAATATTGATGACTTGGCATACCCAGAAGAAAAACATGACGTATCTATAGAAAGCCCTGCGTTGGATTTTTTTACAGATTTTAATAACGTGATGCCCTTAGTGACACTCTCGTCGACTTTAATCACCAATTTGCAAGAATTAATGGTGAAAGCCCATGTCAAATTGAAATTTGTTATTGATGAAAACGAGAGTTTTATTGGTGTTATAAGCACATCTGATATCATTGCTAGAAAAATTGTACTGAAAGTATCGGAAGGCTACAAAAGGGAAGAGTTAAAGGTATTTGATTTGATGAAACCCAAAAATGAATTAATTGCGTTAGATATTAACGAAGTAGAAAATGCACAAATCGGGGACATTATCGATGCACTCAAAGAAAGTGGTCAGCAGCATTGTCTCGTACTGGATCGCGCAACCCACAAAATCAGAGGTATTTTCTCTGCTAGCGATATATCAAGAAAGCTACAACTTTCTATATATATCCAAGATAGCTCTAGTTTTTACAAAGTATTTTCTGCAACCAGTTAAACATTAAGCGCATTCAGCTACAAATTAATTTACCACTGTTATATTGCTAACAAATTAGTTCTTATTCTGGATAATAGCTTTTACCTATCAAGAAAAATCTAGTTATGAACCTACGTGATTTAAAGTACATTATTGCCGTCGCCGAGTTAAAAAGCTTTGTTAAGGCTGCCAAGCATTGCTTTGTTAGCCAGCCAACGCTGAGCATGCAAATTAAAAAGCTTGAAGAATCATTAAACATTAAAATTTTTGAGCGTAATAACAAGCGGGTATTAATTACAGCGCTTGGCGAAGAGATTATTACAACGGCAAGGCGCATACTGCAAGAAACTGCGTTGATCGAAGCCATTGCAAAAAATGCTCAGGATCCATTTGCAGGTAATTTAACGCTGGGCGCCTTTCCAACCCTTGCCCCTTATATTTTACCGAGACTAATCCCTTGCATTAAAGACAAGTTACCTAAACTCCGCCTGATTTTAATTGAAGAGAAAACCGATCACTTAATCGCTCAACTAAAAGAAGGGCGAATTGATGCCGCTCTATTAGCGGGCCCTATCCACGATGATGCGTTAAAAGCGGACAAGTTATTCGATGATGAATTTATGCTTGCCGTTTCAACAGGCCACTCTTTAGCAAAGAACAAACGAGTTAACGCTGCAGAACTCATTAACGAACCATTATTACTGTTAGATGAAGGCCACTGCCTTCGCGATCAAGCGCTGCAGTTTTGTCAGCTCAATGGAGCCAAAGAAGAGCAGAACGTGAGAGCAACGAGCCTGGAAACTTTAAGACAAATGGTTATTGCGGGTACTGGTATTACGTTTATACCTAAAATTGCTATTCAAAAGAGTAACGATGCTATCCGCTATATCCCATTTGAATCGCCAAAACCTAAGCGTAGTATCTATTTAGTCTCGCGAAAAACGAACCCTCGAGTGGAACTCATGGGCCAACTTAAACACATCATTATTAATAGCCTTACTCAATAATAGTTTTTATCTATCTTTGCTATAAAAACAATCGATTTTATTTAACTTTGTAGGCTGTCTAAACTATCTCCAGTTACCGCGAACAATCACATTTTTAACCCATACTGGAGAAACCCATGAGAAACACTGTACCGCAAGTCACGTTTAAAACCCGTGTAAGAGATGAAAGCATTGGGGGCAATAACCCTTTTCGTTGGCAAGATGTAACGACTGCTGACATATTTAAAAATAAGAAAATTGTTCTTTTCTCATTACCCGGCGCATTCACACCCACCTGTTCAAGCACCCATTTACCTGGGTTTGATGCTAAATACCAAGAACTAAAAGATCTAGGTGTTGACGAAGTCTATTGCCTAAGCGTTAACGATGCCTTCACGATGTTTCAATGGAGCAAAAACCTTGACGTGAAGAATGTAAAAATGCTCCCAGACGGTAACGGCGAGTTCACCCGCTTAATGGGCATGCTTGTTAAAAAAGAAAACTTAGGCTTTGGTGATCGCTCATGGCGTTATTCAATGATTGTGGACAATGGTGAAATCACCGCCTTATTTAGTGAACCAGGAAAAATAGATAATTGCCCAGACGATCCGTTCACTTGCAGCGATGTTGATACTATCCTTAAGCATTTAAGCTAGAAACTAAAAATATTTCTTAATTCTTAGTCCTTGAAACCCCTACAAAACAAGGATTAAGGGTTTACCTCCCCTTTCTTTATTCGTTTTAGGAATATATTTATTGACATTGGTTATAAGAATAGTTACTATACCCTCGCTTTTAAATAAAAAACCGGTTTTTGGTTGCTATATACAATTAGCCATTAGAATCCATACATAAATCATCATTAATTCTCAGGAGAAGATAATGAAACTTTTAAGGACTTTACTGATTACATTCAGTTTATTAACCATTACTGCTGCAGCAACTGCTGGCGAACACTCGCACGAAGGCGCAACCGTTCAGAAGCTTTACAACGAAACAATGAACCCACGTCAAAATGAATACCCTAACCATTTAGGTTTCAATGACTTGCACATTCAAGCAATTCGCCACATGAAACCAGATACACATTCAAACAACGACCCTCTTTTACAAGTTATCGTGCACCATCACTGTAAAGCCTACGAAGACAACACGCTTATTTGCATGATGTTCCACACTGGCATGAAAGACCAAGATAAGCCGATGGGTTTTGAGTACATCATTCCTACAGCAATGTATGAAGCACTTCCTGAAGAAGAAAAGCACTACTGGCACTATCACTTAACTGAAGTACCACGTGCTAAAGCGACTTTCCCTGACCTAACTGCTGAAGAAGCTGCCAAGATATTACCGATTGTTAACGAAACATATGGCAAAATTGTTTACTTCAAAAAATCGCATGACAAACTACCTTTAGGCGAACCATATGTTCTGATTGTGCAAGACATGCCTGAGCAAGACTAATCTGACATTAAGATTTTAGAGACTCCCCTCTCTATCCTCGCATCTACGGCGGCTTTGTCCGTCGTAGGTGCATCTTTTTAATGATGAAAAAACTTTTTCTAACACTACTAACTTTAATTTGCGTTACACCCGTTAATGCAGAAAAAATTGTTGGTCTACCAGCCTTATCCATTCCAGCCAATAACCCCCAGTCGACAGATAAAATAGCCTTAGGAAAAAAGCTATTTAATGACGTTCGTTTCAGTTCGAACGGTACTGTTAGTTGCGCCAGCTGTCACCAAACGAACAAAGCGTTTTCCGACGGTGTCCCTAAAGCGATTGGTATCAACGGACTTATTGGCCAAAGAAACTCACCCACATTAGTTAATGCCGCATTTCTCTCCAGCTTGTTCCATGATGGCAGGCGGCAGTCGTTAGAAGAGCAAGCATTAGACCCCCTAACCAACCCAGTTGAACACGGACTTGAAAACCACTTATCGGTTCTAGATGTTATTCGCCAAGATCCTTCATATCTAAAAGGCTTCTTAAGCACCTTCGGCATAACGGTTGAAAAAATCGACATGAACCATGTCGTTAAAGCCATTGCCAGTTATGAACGCACCCTAATATCTGGCAATTCTCGATTTGACTACTATTTCTTAAAAGGAAAGCGGCCTGTATTAACGATTAGTGAAGCTCGTGGCCTACGAACTTTTCGACGCAAGGCAAATTGCGCCAATTGCCACGAAATTAGTTGGGACCATGCTCTTTTTACAGATAATCGTTTTTACAATATTGGCGTAGGCTTTGATACATTGCGCTTGGTGTTGCCCGAATTTCTAAAAACAGCAAATCAAGATGCTTCTCAAGCTATTGCCCAACTAAAGACGCCACAAAAAGCTGCTCTTGGACGTTTTATAGTGAGCCGTCAACTGAAAGACATCGGCGCATACAAAACACCCACACTTCGCAACATAGCGTTAACCGCGCCTTATATGCACGACGGTAGCATGGCAACATTAGAAGAGGTCGTTGAGTATTATAATAAAGGTGGTGAAAAAAATGAGTTTCTAAACCCCGCCATCTTCCCATTGCATCTATCCGAACAGGAAAAAGAAGACCTAGTTGCTTTTATGAAAACATTGACAAGCCCTAACATCCACTCAGTTAAAAACTAAGCGTTTAGCTTTTGCTCAACCCGCTGTTTATAAGCAAGAAAGTGGATTGTTTGCACATCTGTAGAGCCGGTTACGCCTAGTTCCTGCAACGGTACGTCTATATCTGTAATATAAATAGGGTACGGCTCTGCAGAGCGTCTTGCTTTTAATACGTAGGCCGCTGCTTTTTTATATACATCGTTGCCATAATCCATACTTGAAAATACTTTATTATCACAATAAATATGTGGTTGCTGGGCGATACTGTCATACGTTATGCGAACTTGCATTCCCTGCTCAAGGGCATCACTTTCTAGTTCAACTTTATTAAAAGTCCATGTCTGATTAACCTTTTCAAGGAGGTAACATTCAATTGAAATATTTAATCTTTCTTTATTTTTTTCGTATGCTGCCAAACCACGTCTTTCTATACTGGCTTGCACAAACTTCACATATGGTTGTAATAATATTTCTTCGTTCGCAAACTCATGCTCTTCAACGTGCAAGGAACCCTTCTCATCCAAAATATAAAGCTGTGCCACATCAACAAGCTCCACATAATATATTTGCACAATACCGCGCTTATGCTGCAACGAAATAACTGACAATAACGAGTTTTTATCTGCAAACCTATCGAAAATAAATGGGCTATACACGGGTTGTGGCTGAGCCAATGCTTGCCATAGTCCAGCTTCATTTTTGATTGTTTTTACCGCCATTTTTCCATCAAAAAACTGCATCATAAAATATGAATGCGATGACTGTACTATTAGCCTAGGTGATACGTTACGCGTATATTTTTTAAATGCTTCACCCATATCTTCAAACAATGCAGTAACGCGTTTGGCAACACTCATAGCCCTTGGTGAACTATAGCTGGAGCATATTAACTGCGGTAATTCTTGGTTTCTACCAATCATACTGGTAGAAAAAACGTCTGCCAAGCATTCCATTAACCCGCTTGAGCCGGTATATTTTGCGACAATAATTTCATTCCATGAATTACGGTACATCATATCAACTGTATGGATCAGGTTTCTACGCTTAGAACCAAAGCTTAATGCATCAGAGCGTTCACTGGTTAAATTAACGCCCTGCTCGGTAAACTCACTCATGGGGTCCAAGCCTGAATTTATTACCAACATAATGTGCGAAATAACCGGTTGTTGTTGAAAATCCTCCAAA
>NVSW01000097.1 GCA_002401365.1 Piscirickettsiaceae bacterium
TTTACCTTTAAATACATCTTTTAACTTATTGAATATTAACCATTAACTCTTTCGAATTCAGTCATTAGGCTAATCAAATTATCGACACCTTCTTCTGGCATAGCATTATATATGCTGGCACGCATGCCACCCACTGAACGGTGGCCCTTTAAGGTAACAAGGCCAACACTTTTAGCCTCAGCTAAAAACAAGTCGTCCAGTTCACTATTAGCCAACGTAAAAGGGATATTCATTCTTGAACGGCTAGTAATGTCTACTGGATTACTATAAAAATCTGAATTATCAATCACCGTATATAATTTACTTGATTGGCGAATATTACGCTGCTCTATTGCAGCCACACCACCTTGACCCTTCAACCAGTCAAAAACCAAACCCATTAAATACCAACTATAGGTAGGTGGCGTATTTAGCATCGAACCTACATCTGCATTCTTTTTATAATCAAAAATAGACGGTGTGCCCTGCACAACTTCACCTATTAGGTCATCTCTAACAATGACCAAGGCAATGCCAGATGGCCCCATATTTTTCTGTCCACCTGCATAAATAACACCAAACTTACTAACATCAATTTCTCTTGATAAGATATTCGATGACATATCAGAAACCAAGGTGATATCGCCCACATCAGGGATACTTTGAAATTCAACACCGCCAATTGTTTCGTTACTGGTGTAGTGAAGATATGCTGCACTGTTATCAATATCCCAACTGTCAATAGCTGGAATTGAGGTGAACTTATTAGCTTCTGAGGTTGCAGAAACGGTCACATCACAATGAATTTTAGCTTCCGCAATTGCTTTTTTTGACCATGCCCCCGTATTGATATAGCAGGCTGATTTTTTTTCACCCAATAAGTTCATTGGCACCATCGAAAACTGCCCTGTTGCCCCGCCTTGTAGAAACAAGACTTTATAATTATTTGGAATATTCATCAACTCACGAACATCCTGCTCCGCTTGCTCAGCAATCGAAATGAAGTCACGCCCACGATGACTCATTTCCATCACAGACATCCCAGCTCCATGCCAATCAAGCATTTCATCGCGCGCTCTTTCTAGCACAGCCTCCGGCATGGTTGCAGGGCCCGCACTAAAATTAAATAACCGTGTCATTCAAAAACTCCTAATAGTTTAAATTTCTTCGTCGGAGGACGTTTCAATGTCTTCCTCATCTATTTGTTCATCATCTAAGAAAGCGATGCGATCTAGACCAATCACTTTTTCGCCTTTACCTGGGCGGATAACGCGCACGCCTTGAGTATTTCTACCCAGTACAGATATTTCGTTTGTCCGTGTTCTTACCAAAGTACCGCCATCAGTAATTAACATAATTTCATCATTATCATCAACCAATACTGCACCAACT
The DNA here is from genome assembly GCA_002401365.1 of Piscirickettsiaceae bacterium. GTDB lineage: Bacteria > Pseudomonadota > Gammaproteobacteria > Methylococcales > Cycloclasticaceae > Cycloclasticus. The sequence continues at coordinate 1,372 of NVSW01000097.1, forward strand.
AAACTGCCGTTTCGCTCGCTCGTTTGCATTGCAATAACGCCTTGGCCACCCCTTTTATGAATAGGGTACTCTTCTACTTTAGTACGCTTACCATAACCATTTTCAGTTAACGTCAGTACGGTGCCTTGTTCAGATATTATAAGAGAGATGATTTTTTCACCCTCTTTTAAACGCATACCACGCACACCGCTGGCTGTGCGCCCCATTGGCCTTACATCAGATTCATTAAAACTCGCCACTTTACCTGAGCTTGCAAATAGCATAATTTCTTTTTGCCCATTGGTCACATCAACACCCACCAATTGATCACCATCTCGAAGATCAATAGCAATCTTGCCGCTAGAACGTGGTTTTTCAAACTCTTTAATTAATGTCTTTTTGACTGTTCCCGACTCTGCAACCATTAGGATGTATTCGTCATCCTTAAATTCACGTATCGGTAAAATTGCATTAATTCGCTCATTTGCTTCCAGTGGCAACAAATTAATAATCGGTTTGCCACGTGCAATTCGGCTGGCAACTGGTAAATTAAATACTCGTAACCAGTACACTTTACCCTTACTTGAAAAACACAGCACGGTATCGTGAGTGTTAGCAATAAACAACTTGTCGATAAAATCTTCGTCTTTGGTATTAGCGGCCGTTTTACCTTTGCCACCACGCCGTTGTGCCGAATACGTTGTTAACGGTTGCGATTTAACATAGCCTTCATGGGACAACGTTACGACCATGTCCTCTTCGGTAATTAAATCCTCTGCCGTTAAATTTAAGAACTGTTCTACAATTTCAGTTCTACGGTCTTCTTTATATTCCTCTAATAGAGCATTCAACTCGTCTTTAATCACCAACATTAAACGCGTTCTATCCGCCAAAATATCCAGCAAATCATCAATGACGAGCAGTAAATCTTTATATTCCTGAACAATTTTATCTTGCTCAAGGCCTGTCAAACGGTGCAGCCTTAATTCTAAAATTGCTTGTGCTTGCGCTGGTGACAAATGGTAACGCTCATCAACTAAACCGTATTCGTCTTCAAGCTTATCGGGACGCGACCTATTTGAATCCGCTTTTTCCAACAAACTCGCAACCAAACCAGGTTCCCATGCAGCATCCAACAGCGCTACTTTAGCGTCCGCTGGATTTCGAGCCGCTTTAATCATCGCAATCATTTCATCAATGTTAGATAGTGCTACCGCAAGCCCTTCCAATAAATGCGCACGGTCACGTGCTTTGCGTAAATTAAATACCGTTCGCCGAGTTACAACTTCACGACGATGATCAATAAAAGCGTCTAAAATTTGTTTCAAATTCAAACATTGGGGGCGGCCATCAATAAGGGCCACCATGTTAATACCAAACACATTTTGTAATTGGGTGTGCTGGTACAAATTATTGATGATAACCTCGGGCACTTCTCCACGCTTTAGCTCAATCACCATACGCATGCCATCCTTATCAGACTCATCACGCAGGCCAGAAATACCTTCTAATTTGCTATCCTTCACCAAATGTGCAATTTTTTCCATCAACCGCGCCTTGTTAACTTGGTAAGGCAATTCAGTGACAACTATAGATAGCTTGCTATTTGAGCTTTCTTCACCCTCCACGTGATAACGAGCACGTAAATAAATACGCCCTCGTCCAGTATGGTAAGCCTCGCGAATCCCGTCCGCGCCATTGATAATACCTGCTGTTGGGAAATCCGGTCCCGGCACATACTCCATCAGCTGATCTATGGTTGCATCTGGTTCATCGATTATATGCAGACAGGCTGACGTAATTTCAGCAAGGTTATGTGGCGGGATATTGGTAGCCATGCCAACAGCAATACCTGATGAACCATTAATAAGAAGCAACGGCACCCGAGCGGGTAAAACAGTGGGCTCATGTTCTGACTCATCGTAGTTAGCATTAAAATCTACCGTCTCTTTGTCTAGATCTGCCAACATTTCATGCGACAACTTCGACATTCTAATTTCGGTATAACGCATGGCAGCTGCCGAATCGCCATCGACTGAGCCGAAATTACCTTGACCATCAACCAGCATGTGCCGCATTGAAAAGGGTTGCGCCATTCTAACAATGGTGTCATACACAGCGGTATCGCCATGTGGGTGATATTTACCAATTACATCGCCAACAATACGAGCAGATTTTTTATAGGATTTATTCCAATCGTTGTTTAACACGTGCATCGCGTATAGAACCCTTCGATGCACCGGTTTTAATCCATCACGCACATCGGGTAACGCTCTGCCGACAATAACACTCATCGCATAGTCGAGGTACGACTGACGCATTTCGTCTTCAATATTGACAGGTATCGTTTCTTTTATGAGCTCAGCCATCTAGCAGTATCTCCACATGCATCAAAGTAGTCATCAAACCCAACGAAGCACGCTCGAAATAAGCTATAAAAACCAGCTATTTAACACGCACAAATCTTTGGGAAATAAAAGCGAAATTATACCCTAATTAAGCCGCAGCAAGGTACAGTTGTTTCACTTTAAATATGATTGTTAAGCTGCTCCGAAAGCCGCTTTATTAGATAGCGGTTCTGCCTCCACTTCTCCACCACTAAACACTTTGTTGCGGCCAGAATTTTTGGCTTTATACAGCGCCTTATCAGCCACCTTTATTAGCTCTTCTCCAGCTACCTCTTTATGCGCCCCAGCTTTGGCAACAACGAACGTTGAAGTACCAATCGACACCGTCATTTTTAACATTTTACCGTCTAATATCTCAATCGGCGATGACTCAATACACGCGCGCATTCGTTCTGCCACGTCTTTACCTTTCACTTCAGTTGCCGTTGGCAATAGCGCAACAAATTCTTCGCCACCATATCTTGCAAGAATATCATTGCTCCTCAGCTGACTTTTAAGCGAATCAGCAACATGCTTCAATGCTAAATCACCCACTTGATGGCCAAAACTATCATTAACTTTTTTAAAGAAATCAATATCAATAAATAAACAAGTAAGGCTATCAGCCGTCCTTAATGACCTCAATATTTCCTCTTGCAAACGTTGTTCAAAGAAACGCCTATTGTTAACGCCCGTTAAGGTGTCAAAAAGACTGCTGCGTCTTAATTGTTCGTAATTAACGGTGTTTTCCATACAAACACTTAATACTTTACTTAGCCGCTCTAAAAAGTACGTATCCATAGCCGGTTGAAAGCGCTCTTCCTCATTGCTACCAAGCACTAAACAACCAAGGCACACACCACGCCGTACTAACGGTAAAATTGCAACCACAGCCGGCTTGGTAGCGCCAGCGGGCCAAAACTCATCTGCCAACACATCGGCGGAAGCACCCAACATAATTCGGTGAGACAAGCCTAATTTGGATTTAAATACATTAACATCTGAAAGTAATAACAAGTTTGAATAGTCTTCAAAATGAAACCCATCTTCAGATAAAAACTGCTTCACGTCAGCGTCTTTATCAGACAATACCAAGCACAGCGAATCCAAACTAAACGCTAGTTGTACATCTTGTAGTATATGCTGGGTTAACTCTTGCAGTGAATTTAGCGATAACAGGCGCATTTCCATATCTTGAAATCGCTTTGCTGTTGCTTCGTTTCGTTGCACACGTTCGATCATGCCATCTAAATGGCTTTGAAGCATACACACTTGTGTTTCTAAATCTTCCTCAACCATTAAAGTAACGACTCACGCCTTAATTAAAGTTAAAAATTCCGCCTCGGTTAACACCGAGACGCCTAGTGATACTGCTTTAGTTAATTTAGACCCAGGGTTATCCCCAGCAACCACAAAATTTGTTTTCTTTGACACACTATTAGTTACTTTAGCACCGAGCTGTTTCAGCTTTTCTTTTGCTTGCTCACGTGTCATATTTTCCATACTACCAGTTACCACCACTATTTTACCTGTTAACAGCTGATTTACTTGTGAAGCAGGCCTCACCTCAGGCCAGTGAACCCCGCGGTTAATTAATGCCTCTATCACCTCGATATTATGTTGCTGACGAAAAAAAACCGTAATATGTTTAGCAACAATCGGGCCCACATCGGCCACTTCAAGCAACGTCACTTCTGTTGCATGTTGTATAGCATCTAACGTACAAAAATGCTCGGCAAGACTTGCCGCTGTCACCTCACCTACTTCACGAATCCCAAGGGCATATAAAAACCGTGGCAATGTCGTCGTTAAACTTTTATCTAAGGCATTTATTAAGTTAACCGCCGACTTATCAGCCATTCTTTCCAAAGCTGCCAATTGTTCACGGCCTAATTGATACAAATCTGCCGGTGTTTCTATCAATGATTTTGCGACTAACTGCTCAATAATTTTATCGCCTAGCCCATCTATATCCATCGCTTTACGTGACGCAAAATGCTTAATCGCCTCTTTGGTTTGGGCGCTACAAAACAAACCTCCGCTGCAGCGAACAATGGTTTCACCATCTACCCTGTCTAACTCAGAATTACATACGGGACAATCTGATGGCAAGTTAAACGCCTTACTTCCAACCCCGCGTTTATCAGCCACCACTGAAACAATCTCCGGAATAACATCGCCTGCACGACGCACGATAACTGTATCCCCAACTCGCACATCTTTCCTATGCACTTCTTCTTCATTGTGCAAGGTAATATTGGTAACAGTAACGCCACCTACAAACACGGGCGCGACTCGCGCAACTGGCGTAAGTGCCCCCGTTCTACCTACCTGCACATCAATACCCAAAACGGTCGTCATTTTTTCTTGTGCCGGAAACTTTCTTGCAATAGCCCAGCGTGGCGCTCTAGAGACAAAACCCAGCTGCTCTTGTAGAGCGAAATTGTTAACCTTATAAACCACACCATCAATCTCATAAGGCAATTGTGAGCGTTTATGCGACATTGACTGGTATGCTTTATCACAGGCAGCAACACCTGTCACCAATGTTATTTGGTCACAAACAGGCAGCCCCCAAGAGGAAAATAATTCAAACAATTCATTTTGCCCCATCGGCATATCAAAATCATCAATAAAGCCTACTCCGTAGGTATAAAAAGCCAGTGGCCGTTTTGCCGTAACGCTCGAGTCAAGCTGTCGCAAACTGCCAGCCGCTGCATTTCGCGGATTTGAAAATAACTTAGTACCGTCCTTTGCTGCTTGTTCATTCATCGCTGCGAAACCAGCTAGGGGCATAAAAATCTCACCCCTTACTTCGACCTCTCGCGGACAGTTGCTATTATTCAAAACCAAAGGAATTGAACCAATTGTTTTTACATTAGCGGTAACATCTTCACCCGTTTTTCCATCACCACGAGTTGCCGCTCGAAGCAAACGGCCGTCTTTATACAATAGCGATATAGCCAACCCATCCAACTTTGGCTCAACGATGTATTCAATATCACTTTCCACCGACAACTTGTGCCGCACGCGCTTATCAAACGCTGCAAATTCTTCTGCATTAAAGGCATTATCTAAAGACAGCATCGGCACACGATGTTGCACTTGCTGAAAAGACTTGAGCGGCGCAGAACCCACTCTTTGCGTGGGGGACTCTGCCGTTATCAATTCTGGGCGCTCTGACTCTATCCTTTGCAGCTCCCGCATCAACTGATCATA
>NVSW01000098.1 GCA_002401365.1 Piscirickettsiaceae bacterium
GTTTCTTCTGTAATTCCTCCTGAATCTGTGATTACTGCAAAGGCATGTTGTACCAAGTAATTAAATTCTAAATAACCCAAGGGTTCTATCATATGCAAATTAGTTGCTTCGATCCCAATTCCTTGTAAAATCTTGGCGGTTCTAGGGTGAACAGGAAAAACAATGGGCATTCCTTCCGCGCCTTTCACAATTTCATCAATTAATCTTTTTAATTGCTCTTCTTCATCTACATTTGCAGGACGATGTAGGGTCATTACAAAATATCCCTTTTCTTTTAAGTTATAAGTTTTCCAAGCCTCAGGTTTGTTAAATCTTGACATATTTTTGAGCAAAGTATCAATCATGGTATTTCCAACATATCGAATCTTACTTTCGTCATGGCCCAAATTCCGTAGGTTTTCATTGGCAACTTCGCTGGTGGTATAAAAAATATCTGTGATGGCATCTGTTACCATTCTATTGATCTCTTCGGGCATGGTGATATCATTGGAACGAATCCCCCCTTCGACATGAATCACCCCAATACCCAATTTTTTAGCCGCTATACTACAGGCCATGGTAGAAGTTACATCACCAACCACCAACATCCAGTCGGCAGGTGATTCCAGCAATAAAGCTTCATACCTTTCCATAATTCTTGCAGTCTGTTCCGCCTGTGTACCTGAACCTACTTCTAAATTTACGTGAGGTTCAGGTATACCCAATTGTTCAAAAAAAGAACCTGACATCTTTTTGTCATAATGTTGCCCTGTGTGCAGTAACTTTACATTTAGATTAATCGAAGAATCCAACATTGCCGCCATGATAGGGGCAATTTTCATAAAATTTGGGCGTGCACCAACAATGCACAATAAATCTAATGTTTCAGCCATGTGTTATTTAAATTGATGTGAGAAGCCAACTGTTAGGCGGTTCTCTGTATATTCTCTTCTAGTTATTGTAGCGGCCAACGCATTATCGGCGTCTTGTTTGCTGTAGCTGTAGTTAACATCAATCGATGTATTTTGCGCAAGCTGATGAGACAAACCAATATTAAATTGATTCCGGTCTGAGTCCGCCCCCGTGGCCTGTTCAGTTTTATTAAACTGAACAGAGGTATTAAGTGAGTTACTTCTTGATAACTCTCTTGTGTATGTTAGACCTGTATCGAACAAAGTAGACGAAGAACCACCAGCAATACCCCTTTCATCAGATTGCCGAGAGCGGCTAATATTCCACGTTAAATTTGAACGGCGTCCTTGGTAAGAATACGAGCCATCTAGTCGTTCATCAATAAATGTAACATCGTTAAGCGTCGCTAAATTTGAAGTTATAAGAAATGGATTTCCGGTCGCCGGATTAATGGTATTACCAAACTGGTCAACTACTTGAAATACTTGCTGATCTCTTAATAATCTTGATGAATTTGTTACTCGCTTTGTATAGCTTAAATTAATAGCAGAACGACGGAAACGATGCTCAAAATCTAACGTTGGCGTACCACCAAAGAATCTATCATCGTAGCCCACCGTCAAAGATGTTCTAGGTGATGGTGTCCACACGACATCTACTGACCAGAAGTCCCCATCATTTGAGGAGCGCGTTGTTGTGAAATCGTTATTTTCAATACCTACGGTTCCATTAATTCGCCACGACCGATTAATTGCATAGCCAACGTTTGCACTGTAGCTTTCAAAATTACTGTCGGTTGTTTGCTCAGATGATATTTCATCTTTTGTATATTGCAAACCCCAGAAAATCCTAGAAAAAACTTCACCGCTGTTTAGCGAGATATTAATAATATCGGATGTACTACCATTGGTTACCGCCCCTTTATTAATTTGTTTATCGTAGGTATAACGTGCTTCTAAGTCTGCATAACGCCGAAAACGATTAATGAAATATGGGCTGATTTCAAGGTCGTAATTAGTGGTGACATCGCCACCACTATTTACTGAATTTATCGACGTTGAGGTAAATGGGTTTGATGAATATTGAGCCCCGGTGGCACCTAAATCTACAAAAAAATGATTTTCAAGGAGCTCCCAATTGGAATCAAATTGAAGACGTGGGTTAAAATTTTCACCACCATTGTTTTGAGAGTTAATTTCTAACGCAGCATTCAAATCGATATTTGAACGAGCTGCTTCTCTATGCAGTGATATCGTAGGTGTTACCGATACAATAAACTCGCTCTCCTCATTAGTAGAGCGTAAGCCTGAGTTATCTGTGTAAATGAGGTTTGCACTGACACTTTTTTCCAGTCTATTATCAATCGCCCAGTTAGCAGTAACCCAAAGCGAACAACTTAAGAACAAGATTAATTTTTTCATTTTTCTGTGTTTTTATTATTTTGTTTCTATCACACCGTATCCATAACCATACCCATAGCCATAAGCCGATGCATCCCCTAATTTCTTTTGGTATTTGTTCAATACGCAACCAATGATCTTATCATCTCCCAACTGTCGCACTGCCTCGGTTACTGCCCCTTCCAAGGTAGACTCTGCAGCGACTACAAAAACCACCTGCCCCACTCTACTAGCCAGAACCGATGCTTCTGTGGTTTGTAGCAAAGGTGCTGAGTCAAAGATAATCACTCGATCAGAGTAACGTTGCGATAGTTCCTTCAACAACTCAGCCATAACTGAACTGGCAAATAATTCATTGGAACGTTCATGAGGCTTACCTGAAGGCAATAGCGTTAAGTTTTCAATGTCCGTTCTTAACATTACTTCACTAAATGCCGTTTCCGGTTTATCTAATAGGTCAGTCAACCCCACTGTTTGCTCTTCAACACCAAACAATTTTGTTGCTGATGCTTTTGCAGTGTCCGCATCCACTAACATAACAGACTTATCCTGTTCCATTGCAATACTCATTGCCAAATTAATAGCCGTGTACGTCTTACCCTCGCCAGCCACTGAGCTGGTCACCATAATTAAATTGGTATTCGGCACTTGCTTGGCTGTCTTGCCAGAAATATTTTCCAACAAAGGCCTCTTAATTGCCCGGTATTCATCCGATAACCGGCCCGACAAGCCCCTCGGGGTTAAAAACCCTAGTTGCTGCAGTTTTTGAATAGGAAGTGTAATTTTTTTTGAAATAAAAGCCTCGGGGTGTCGAGGGATTGTATGCTTATTATTTCTTTTTACCTTCGCGACACGCCCAACGTGTGGCTCTCCTGCTAAGGGTTTCAAATTTGGCTTAGTTCCTGCCAATTTTTTTGCTGCTTTTTGAATAATATCCATATCTATAATAACGACTAGGGCAATAAGCCTTCAATAAAATTAACGCCTGCAAAGGCACCCAGCAACAATATAATCGGCACTGTAACTAACATGAAATTCACTAGCTTTCTTGTTCCAGAAACCTCTTCAATCAGTGAAACAGCACCTAAGATAGGAAGCCCCGTGACACGGGATAAACGATGACGGCTGGTAATAACTGGTTGCACAAGTGCTATTAGCATACCTACGCCAATAGCCAATGCAAAGGCGCCAATAAGAACACCAATATTCAATAGTAGCTTATTGGGTGCTGTTGGTTTTGAAGGAACGAAAGGTGGATCAATAACCTTAAACTTAACATCATCTGCATTATTTTCCATTTCACCTGATAAATGCGCAGATTCTCTTCTTTTTAGCAATGCATTATATTGCTCTTTAACGATGCTATAGTCACGAGTGAACTTTTTTAGTTGTGCTTCAATCAAGGGTAAACTGCTGACTTTACTCTTTATGTTTTTAACGCGGTTACGGTATTCTCTTACCCTGATTGATAACTCGGCTACCCGACCATCTGCTTCAGCAAGCATCGTACGCATGTTTTGATATGACAGGCTACCAATTGCTCCACCCACATCGAAACCACCGCCAGCTTGGCTAGCCAAACCTTCCTCTTGCAACCGCTCAATCGTTGCAAGAATTTGCACGACTTCAGGGTGTTTATCAGTATATCTCACTAACAAACCATCTAAACGTTGCCTTAAACTTGCTACTCTCGCACTATCTGGAGCCGCACTCTCGCCACTTGGAAGAAACACAGGGTCATCCCCAGATAACTGATTTTTTAGACTGTTCCTACGATTCGTTACTTCACGAAGCTCTAGCTCAGCAACTTTTAAAACACTTACTGCTGACTCTAAGCGGCCAAAATAGCTTGAGTTTTCACCTGGCAAGATACCCATATTTTTTTGTTTAAAGGCTGATAACTTATTTTCAGTATCAATAAGCCTTTTTTCATAGTCACTAATTTGTTGATCCAAAAAGTCCCCAGCCTCGGCACTTTCCTGACGTTTGTCACCTAATATTTGTTCAATGAAAATAGAGATTAATGCCTGCACGGTCTTTTTAGCCGTTTCTCTCTCAGGGTGAGTGTACTGTATCGTGTATAGAGACCCATTTCTCCTGTCCCCCATTAACTTGATATTTTTAGCCAGCCCCGTCAACATCGCTTCTTTTTGAGCATCTGTTTCAACGGTTAAATCCAAGTCAGCCATCCTCGCCAACTTTTCTAAATTAGGGCGACTCATCAGAGTTCTGCTTAATAAACTAACTCGACTATTGACGTTCGTTTGAATGGTTATGCCCCGCATTAGCGGGCGTAACACTCTATTACTATCAATATGTACCCGCGCCGTTGCTTCAAATTTATTGGGTAGCTGATATACTGTCAACCAACCCATTAATGCTAAAGCCCAAGCGACGATTAACACCGTCCATTTAAATCGCGCAATCCCATGTAAATAATGAGCTGCAATTGCAAAAAGTTCATTCATCCTAAACGTCTCTTACCACAAACCTTAATGTTAATGATTCCTTATCCCTTAGAACCACGCTTCCGTAATAATTAAAATATCGCCTGGCATAATAGCTGTGTTGGCAGAAATATCACCATCTTTAAGCAAATCATCCAACCTCACCGCAATTGTTTGGTGTTTACCGTCAATATTTCTAATTAATTTAGAACTGTTGCCATCAGCAAATTCAGTTAAGCCACCCACATCTATCATTAAATCTAATAGTGTCATGTGTTTTCTAAACGGTAAAGAAATAGGTGTAGACGCTTCACCAACAACTCGTACTGTTTGTGATGGAACACCTGAGAAGCCTTCAACAATGACACTTACTACAGCACTGTTAACAAATTCTGAATAGGCTTTCTCGATATCTCTGGCTAACTGAGTTGGCGTTTTTCCGCTCGCAGGAAGGTCTTCTACCAAACGAGTGGTAATTTTTCCATCTGGTCGAACCGGCACGCTAATGGTTAACTCGTCATTCCCCCAAACAAAAATGTTTAAATTGTCCCCAGGGCCAATAATATAGTTGTAATCACTTGCCAGCTCTTGTGAAAGGGCAGCTTGTGGTGCCGGAGCGGTTGCACAGCCGGCCAACAAGCCCGTGATTAATAAAAAAGAGACCGCGCTTTTGATAAAGCCTTTAGTTGCATATTGTTTATTATTCATTTTCTATCCTCTTAATATTCCATTACATGGCTTATTTTAGACATTTCATACCATAAAGATATAAAAAAAATTACATTTTATAGCCAGATAGGCACACTTACGTACCTTATTTGCTAAGTCTAGCAGACTCGAAGAAAAAATCTTATGAATTGAAAATTAATTTATTAACGCTGGCTGCTGAAATGTTCACCAAACAATCAAGGTGTCCTAACGGACATTCACGTTTAAAGCACGGCGAACAGGATAGTCCTAAACTAATGACCTCCGCAGCTGGGTGAAGTGGGGGTGTAAATGCAGGGTCCGATGAACCATATATGGCGATTGTTTTTATGTTTAACGCCGCCGCCACATGCATTAGACCCGAGTCATTGCTCACAATTACATTGCATAACGACATTAAATCAAGCGCTTCGGTTAAGTTGGTTTTCCCCGCAAAATCATAGCAGTCACCGCCCGCTAATTGATTAATTTTTGCCGTCACCACTTGATCTTTTACTGAGCCAAATAAATAAACCTGCCAGCCTTTTTCTAGCGCCAACTTAGCGACGTCTGCATAGTGCTCCTCTGGCCAACGTTTTGCAGGGCCATATTCCGCTCCAGGGCAGAGCCCAAGCACTTTGCTTTCTATTGGCGAAATAGCAAATTGTTGTTTCGCCATCTCTACACTCGCTGGGTCAATTAACAGCCGTGGTTGAGGAATTATCGGCAAGATTGCACTGGGGTCGGTAGCTAACGCGACAAAACGCTGAACTGTTTTGGTCAAAAAAAGCTTATCTAGTTTTCTAGCGTTATTCAGCAAACCCCAACGCATTTCCCCTAGGTAACCTGTACGTTTAGGTATTTTGGCAAAATAAGGAACAAGCGCAGATTTCCATGAATTCGGCAATACAACCGCTTCATCGTATTGCTCACTTTGTAACGTTTTGCCAATCTCTTTACGGCCTTTAAAGTCAAACTGGCCATGTCCTAGTGGCATAACAATTGCTTTGCGAACCTCTGGCATTCGATCCAATATCGCTAGTGACCATTCGGGCGCAAGAACATCAATTAAACAGTTTTTATGCTGTTGCTTTAGCGCCATGAATAAGCTTTGCGCCATCACCATATCGCCGACCCATGAAGGGCCAACGACTAGTATGCGATACCGTCCAGTCAAGCTACAATTAGATCTGCGTTAACCAACCACTATGCTTTGGCGAACGTCCATGAACCGCATCAAAATAAAGTGTTTGTAAGCGTTCTGTAATTGGGCCGCGTCCACCGTTACCAATGGTTCGATCGTCTACTTCACGAATCGGTGTCACTTCGGCTGCTGTACCGGTAAAGAACGCTTCGTCCGCGACATAAACCTCATCACGAGTTATGCGTTTCTCAATAACCTGCAAATTACATTCTTCTGCTAATTGAAAAATAGTTT
>NVSW01000099.1 GCA_002401365.1 Piscirickettsiaceae bacterium
GGCGGGTTTCGCGAGGCCAGCCTAAAGAGAATCTTCGGTGAAGATTTGAAAAAAGGGGCTGACAATCTGACAGAATTTCTGGCGCAACTCGGCGTCAGTCATCGCTTCGCCGATCACAAAATCCCAACCGAGAGTTTCCAAGCCATTGTTGACAAGGCTTTCGCTGGCGAGCGGGGCAAGAACTTCATCGGCTCCAAAGAGAGCTTTCTGGAAACGGCCAATAAACGCGGGGTCATAAAACTGGCGCTAACGTAAACAACAAGGCAACGGATGCAGTTTCTGCATTCAAACACTTCAACGGAGGAAAAAACATGAAAACCTGGACCAAAACAAAGACTATTGTCGTAGGCGCATTGATTGCGACCCTCGCAACTATGGGTGTGGCAAACGCTCAGGAATGTGAAAACCCTGATGTCATACGTTTCTCGATGATTCCGACCGAGGAAACGACGCAAGAGCTTTCCCTCTATGAACCTATGGTTAACCAGATCAAGGCAGCAACCGGCAAAAACGTCGAGTTTTTCCTGCCGACTTCGTATGCGTCCGTTGTCGAAGCCATGCTTGGTGGGTTTGTTGATCTGGGCATGCACGGCCCCTATTCCTATGTAATTGCGCAGGAAAAAGACCCTGATCTTCGGGTTATTGTCACCTATGCGAAACACAAAGGCCACTTTCAGGAAGAAGGCCCCGGCTATAAGGCAGTTCTGGTTGCCCGCGCCGACTCTGGCTACACGTCCCTGGACGATATCAAAGGCACGGTTATTGGCCTGACAGACCCGGCCAGCACCTCGGGCAATCTGTTGCCCCGCGTGTCCTTCACCAAGGTAATCGGTGCTGATCTCGAAGATTACTTTTCGCGAGTCGTTTACACAGGTGGACATGACCTGTCGGCCGTTGCTGTACTCGAAGGCCAGGTCGATGCAGCCTTTGTTGCAACGCACCGGCTGGACAACGTGATTGACCGCGGCATGGCGACCATGGACGATTATGCTGTGCTGTGGACCTCGCCAGTGATTCCTCAGGATCCGTTTGTCGTGAACAGCAAGCTGTGCCCCGAGCTGATCAATCAGATCACGAACGCTTTCCTGACCATGGGCGACAGCGAAGAAGGTCGGAAGTATCTTGAAAACGTCAACGCCAGCAAATTCGTGGCGATGGCAGACTCGGATTACGACATCATTCGTGACCTCAAGGCCGCCAAAGACGCCAAAAAATAATCACGGCGTCGGTATCCTGCTCTCGCTTTGGCGGGGCAGGATCCAAAAGGGAGAGCAACTATGACCGTCCTATCAGTCAAGGATCTTCGGGTTCGATATTCAGCCAAAGGCCCGGAAATCCTGAAGGGCATCGACTTTGATGTCCAAGAGGACGACTTCATGGCCATAATTGGGCCAAGTGGGGCCGGGAAATCAACACTGATTCGTGCCATCAACCGGCTGGTCGAACCCACCAGTGGTTCGATCCACCTGCTGGGTCAGGACGTGCGGGCGCTAAAGCCACGTGACCTGCGATTGTTGCGCCGCAATGTCGGCATGATTTTTCAGGAATTCAATCTGATCAACCGTATGTCAGTGATGGACAACGTGTTGTCAGGCCGGTTGGGCTACATCGGCAATATCCGCAGCCTTTTTCGTCACTTCCCTAAAGAGGACATTGATCAGGCGCTAGAGCTTCTCGACCGGGTCGGTCTGAGTGACCATATCGACAAACGCGCCGATGAACTTAGCGGTGGCCAGCGTCAACGGGTGGGCATCGCGCGGGCGTTGATGCAAAAACCAAAACTGCTGTTGCTGGACGAGCCGACGTCAGCGCTCGACCCCAAGATTTCACGCGAGGTCATGGACCTGATCAGTGGCATTGCCAAAGAGCTGGGCGTCCCGGCGCTGTGCAACATCCACGACGTGCAACTGGCCAAGGAATTCTGCAACCGGATCATCGGCCTGCAAGACGGTTACAAGAAATTCGATGGCGAAACCAGCACGCTGCGCAATTCTGACCTAGAAGAAATTTATTCTATGGAAGTGTTGTAGGCCATGAGTATCACCCAAACCCTACCCGCCTCACTGCCTGGGCAACTTGAACTGCGCCGCAAACGTCATTTGAAAATGGCCTTGGGCTGGGCCTTGTTCCTGCTGTTTGCCACCTGGTGCTTTAACGGCACCATTATCGAGGACACCGATTGGTCGCGCATCGGCGGTAGGCGTGGTGTTCTGGCTTCGATCGGGCGCTACATCAGCCTTGATCTGGGTCTGTTCAAGGAACTGATCATCCCAACCATCGAGACAATCATGATGGCAACGGTCGGCACTGTACTGGGCTGTTTCTTTTCGCTGCCAGTTGCCTGGCTTGGCGCGAAAAACGTAACCCCAAGCATACATATCCTTTATCCCATGGGTCGGTTCCTGATGGTGCTCAGCCGCTCGGTACATGAGATTGTCTGGGCTCTGATCTTTGTCAGTGCCGTGGGCCTTGGCGCGTTGCCCGGTATTCTGGCGATTGCCATGCGCTCGGTCGGGTTCATCTCAAAAATTACCGCCGAAGCGATCGAAAACATCGACGCGAAGCCGGTCGAGGCAATCCGCGCCGTTGGCGGCAGTGAATTCCAGGTGATGTATTTCGGCATCCTGCCGCAGATCTATCCGGTGGTCCTGTCCACGGTGATCTTTGAATGGGACATCAACATCCGCCGCTCGGCCGTCATGGGACTTGTCGGCGCGGGGGGGCTTGGCCTGTTGTTCTACCGGCAAATGAATAGCTTTAACTATGGCGGCGTCTCGATGGTGATCCTTGCGATCCTGATGCTGATCATTCTTGGCGAAGTCATTTCGCACTATCTGCGCAAATCAGTGATCTGAGGGGATGACCATGACCACAGCAACCAAACAGAACCCGTCACAAAAAACCCAGGCGCTGCGAACCTGGTCGCGCCATAAATTTCCGGAATCGCTCTATCGGTATGGCACACTGTTGCTTGTGCTGGTGTTCCTGACCTATTCGCTTCACTTTCTCAATGTCGACATCCTGTTGATGCTGGGTGCGCTTGGCGGGCTGGTTGGGGTGATTGCGGAACGGTACTATCCGCCCGATCTGGTCTATATCACCGACCCCGGTTATTTGTCGTCCATTGTGGACACGTTGCAGATGTCCTTTCTTGGCGGCATAGGCGGGGTTTTTCTGGCTATCCCTCTGGCTTGGTTCTCTGCGTATAACGTGTCACCAAACCGGCGCATCTTATTCCCGATCGGGCGGTTGGGGGTCATTTCTTGTCGCGCCATCCATGAAACGATCTGGACCATCCTTTTCGTTTCTGTGCTTGGGTTCGGCATGCTGGCAGGGGTCAGCGCCCTGACAATGTTCTGTATCGGGTTTGCCGGGAAACTGTTTTCGGACGAGATCGAAGCAGTCGACATGGGACCAGTGGAAGCGATGCGATCGGCAGGTGCCAACCCGTTCCAGGTGTTCCTCTACGCGGTCGTTCCACAGGTGCGTGTCGCCTTTACCGGCATCGCCATCTACACATGGGACGTGGCGTTCCGGGCTGCAACTGTCGTCGGGTTTTTCGGCGGTGGCGGCATGGGCTGGTATCTCAAACGTAATGTGCAGCAACTGGAAAACCTGCGTGTCGGGGCGATCATCCTATCGATCATCGCGATGGTCCTGGTTGCCGAATTTATCTCAGGCTGGCTGCGCAGCGCAGTTAACAAGGCCAAGTAGTCAGCCACTTCCACTTGAAATGACAAAAATCTGGAACATTCCAGGTAAGAAAGGAACTAAGTGATGACAATTCAATCTCCGGTGATCGTGAATGATCGCACCTATGCAGCCCCAAAGACTTGCGCGATTGCGATTTGTCTGGACGGTTGCGAACCGGCCTACCTTGACGAGGCAATTGCTGCTGGCTTGATGCCTAATCTGAAGCGCATCAAAGAAACAGGGACCGTGCGTTTGGCGCATTCTGTGGTGCCGTCTTTCACCAATCCTAACAACATGTCGATTGCGACTGGTCGCCCACCGGCAGTACATGGGATTTGTGGTAATTTCCTTTATGATCCGGAAACCAAAACCGAAGTGATGATGAATGATGTGCGTTTCTTGCGCGCACCAACCATTTTCCACAA
This sequence comes from Piscirickettsiaceae bacterium, assembly GCA_002401365.1. Classification (GTDB taxonomy): domain Bacteria; phylum Pseudomonadota; class Gammaproteobacteria; order Methylococcales; family Cycloclasticaceae; genus Cycloclasticus. The sequence continues at coordinate 4,119 of NVSW01000099.1, forward strand.
GTTCCAAGAGGCTGGCGCACGAGTTGCGATTGTAACTGCAAAAGACAAGTTGCGCGCATTGCTGGGTGCCAAGCTGACGTTTGAGGATGACACAGCGATTTGTTTTTCTGCGGAATGTTCTGATACAACAACTGTCGCAGAGCACGGCATTAAAAACGGCAGCAAATGGACGGGGATGGATGTGCCAGAGGTCTATTCTGCTGAATTGTCCGAGTTTGTTTTTGCCGCTGGTGTTAAGCTGCTGGCGGAATGGAAGCCGGATATGATGTATCTGACCACAACCGACTTTATCCAGCACAAACATGCGCCGGGTGCCCCTGTGGCGAATTCATTTTATGAGAATTTTGACAAATACTTGGGTCAACTCGATGAAATGGGGGCCGCAATCGTGATCACAGGCGACCATGGTATGAAACCGAAGCACCATACAGATGGCAGCCCGAATGTTGTATACATTCAAGATGTTATGGACGAATGGCTGGGCGAGGCTGTGGCCCGTGTGATCCTGCCGATCACTGACCCTTATGTGGTTCACCACGGCGCGCTGGGTTCTTTTGCAACGATGTATCTGCCAGCAGACACAGATCGCCAAGATATCATCGAGCGTCTGGCAAAAATCGACGGTATCGAGTTTGTATGTGGCCGCGAAGAGGCTTGTGGCCGCTTTGGTTTGCCCGCTGACCGCATCGGTGACATCGTTCTGACTTCCGGTGAAAACGTCACCATCGGCACCTCTGAGCATCGCCATGATCTGGCCGCTTTGAAAGATCCATTGCGCTCCCACGGCGGGCTGCATGAGCAAACCGTGCCGTTCATCGTAAACCGCAAACTGGAGTTGGATTCAGCCCCTGATCTGCGCAACTTTGATGCGTTCTTTTATGCCACTAAAGCGGCGGCTCTTTGATAATGAAGGATGCTGTTATGACCGAAACTGAGGTGCGCCATGAGGGCATGCGCATCGGCGGTGAGATCGTCTTCACCGATGATGTAATTGAAGTGACTTATCCTTATACTAATGAAGTGGTGGGGACTGTGCCTGCAGGCACGGCCGAACACGCAAAACGCGCGTTCCAGATTGCGGCCAATTATAAGCCCACCCTCAGCCGCTATGAGCGCAGCAAGATCCTGCAACGTGTGGGCGAACTGATCGGGGAACGTCGCGAGTATTTGGCCAAATGGTTAACGCTGGAGCTGGGTATCTGCCAACAGCATGCGATCTATGAAACCAAGCGCGCCCAGGACGTTTACCAGTTTGCGTCGCACCAGGCGTTGAATGATGACGGAGAGATTTTCTCGTGCGATCTGACCCACAACGGCAAAGAGCGCAAGATCTTTACCAAGCGTGAACCTGTGCGCGCGATCAGCGCGATTACCCCGTTCAACCATCCGTTGAATATGGTGAGCCACAAAATCGCACCTTCGGTTGCGACCAACAATTGCATGGTGCTCAAACCGACTGAACTGACGCCGCTCACCGCGATTGCGCTTGCTGACATTCTTTATAAGGCTGGCCTGCCTTCTGAGATGCTGCAGGTCGTAACCGGTTGGCCCAAAGACATCGGCGAAGAGATGATGATAAATGAAAACATCGACATCATTACCTTCACAGGCGGTGTGCCCGTGGGCAAGCTGATTGCCTCCAAAGCGGGTTATACCCGTCAGGCGCTTGAACTTGGCGGCAATGACCCATTGATTGTCTGCAATGACCTGAACGATGAAGATCTTGAAAAGGCGGCGGTAATTGCGGTTGCCGGTGCCACAGGAAATTCTGGTCAGCGGTGCACGGCGATCAAACGAATTCTGGTTCAGGAAAGCGTGGCGGATAAATTCGTTCCGATGGTTCTGGCAAGAGCAAAAGAGATCAAATTCGGTGACCCCCAAGATCCAGAGACCCAGCTGGGTTGTGTGATCCATGCGCAGGCGGCGGAACTCTTTGAAAACCGTGTGCTTCAGGCCGAAAAAGAAGGGGCGAAGATCCTGTATCACCCGCCACGTCAGGGGGCGCTTTTGCCGCCGATCGTGGTCGATCATGTCCCGCATTCCAGCGAGCTGGTGATGGAAGAGACCTTTGGCCCGATCATCCCGATTGTCCGCGTCCCGGACAATGATGAGGAGGTCATGAAGATCTCAAACGGAACCAATTTTGGCCTGTCATCCGGTGTTTGCACCAACGATATGAACCGCGCGATTGCCTATATCAACGGTCTGGATGTGGGCACCTGTAACATCTGGGAACAACCTGGTTACCGAATTGAAACCTCGCCCTTTGGCGGCATCAAAGACAGCGGCAACGCGGTCAAAGAAGGCGTAACCGAAGCGATGAAGTTCTTTACCAACGTAAAGACGTATTCACTCCCCTGGCCCAACTGAACTGTGGGCTTTCACTGGCGGCCCTGAATAGGGCCGCCTTCTTTCTTGTGCTCTGGTAGTAAAGCCCGGGCGGAACAGGTCGCGATGGCAATTCTCTCCTTTCTTGTGCAGCTCTTTGGAGCGACGATGCTACTGCTATTTGCAGTGCGGATGGTGCGCACCGGGATAGAACGAGCATTTGGCGCTGGGTTTCGCCGTATCGTGACGCAAAAAGCAGGCGCGCTCAGGTCTTCGGCAACTGGGTTGGGACTGGCGCTGATCTTGCAAAGCTCTGCGGCGGTTGCCTTACTTGTGGCAGGGCTTGCTGGTGCGGGTGAACTGTCCTTTGCAGTAGGACTGGCAGTGATCCTCGGGGCGGATCTAGGATCGG
>NVSW01000100.1 GCA_002401365.1 Piscirickettsiaceae bacterium
CGCTGCTCTACCTCCTGCATCCATGCAGTCGTAAGTTTCGTGGAAACAGAGGTTGAAGCACCTCCGTTTAACTCAGCTTTATACTCACAGAGCATAAGTTTCGTGGAAACGGAGGTTGAAGCACCTCCGTTTAACTCAGCTTTATTATTTAGCATGGCCATTCTCCACATTTGTTTGCTGACTATCTTGTGGCTGCATATAAACAACCGTCAAATGATCTTCGATGAGGTATTTTCTGGCAACTGCTTGAATTTGTGCAGCCGTAACACTTTTTACCTTATCAACATACTCTGCCTCTTTTTGCCAGCCTACACCCACGGTTTCCAATAACCCCAGCTGCATGGCTTGGTAAAAATTTGAATCTTTTTGAAAAACAGAAGATGCAATAACCTGCGCTTTTATCCTGTCAAGTTCTTGTTGTGTCACAGGTTTGTTTTTAAGTTTTTCAACTTCGGCAATAATCGATTTTTCCAGTTCTGCCAAATCATGTTCAGCAGTGGGTGCACCATCGAACAAAAACAAGGTTTCAAGCCTTGCTTGCAAGTCGTACCCTACGCCAACACTACTTGCTATTTGTTGATTTCTAACTAAGTTGGATTGCAAACGGGCGCTGCTGCCACCGTCTAAAATACCAGACAATACCTCCAATGCGTATATGTCGGCGTCATCGTCCACAGAGTTTAATACCGGCACCTTATAACCCATCAGCAGGTACGGTAATTTTGCGTGTTGTTTAACAACCGCTCTACGCACACCCAATTGCGGCACTTCTTTACGTTGTTTTACCGGGGGGAATGTCACCCGTGGAATCGCCGCAAAATACTTTTCCGCTAGCATAAATACATTGTCTGCATCAACATCCCCAACGACAACCAAGGTGGCATTATTAGGTGAATACCATTGTTTATACCACGCCGCTAAGTCAGCAAGCTTCATGTCTTGCAAGTCTTGCATCCAGCCAATAATAGGGTTACGGTAAGGGCTAGTGGTAAACGCTAGCGCTTTAAAGTATTCATACGTTTGCCCTTGCGGCTTGTCCTCAGTACGCATGCGCCGCTCTTCCATCACCACTTGCAGCTCTTTTACAAATTCTTTTTCTTGCAAATTCAAGTACTGCATACGCTCCGCTTCAAGGCGCATACTCACTTCAAGCCTAGACGCCTCCATGGTTTGAAAGTACGCCGTATAATCTGCGCCTGTAAATGCATTCTCACGACCACCATTCGCAGCAATTATTTTAGAGAACTCACCCGGCTCAAGGTTATCAGTCCCTTGAAACATCATATGTTCAAGCACATGCGACAAGCCGGTAATACCATCGTGTTCATAACTAGAACCTACTTTATACCAAATTTGCGACACCATCACCGGTGCACGGCGATCTTCTTTTACCAGTATTTTTAAGCCATTTTTAAGTACTTTTTGGTGTACCATATTAGACAAGATTTGTTGTTCGGCAAAACCGCTTAACGAATAACAAACACTCAGAATAAGAATTGTTGCTGAAAGTTTTCTCATTTTGTTCCCAGTTAACCTTAACCCTATTAAAGCTGAATTAACAAGATGCTTTTTATCTTGTTCAATGAAACTTATGCCCATTGGGTATAAAATGGGCATTCTACGACATAAGTCCCTAAAAGGCACAATATCATGTTTGGATTTGGCAAGAAAAATAAAACCGAAGACGCACCCGTTGAGGTAACAAAAGAAAGCTTTTTTGGACGCTTAAAAAATCAACTGTCCAAAACCCGCCATGGTTTAGTAGGTGGCTTGGGTAATTTATTTCTCGGCAAAAAACAAATTGATGACGAATTGTTTGAAGACCTTGAAATGATTCTGCTCAGCGCAGATGTTGGCATAGAAACAACCCAGCTTATTATTGAAAAACTCACCCAACGAGTAGCGAGAAAACAATTATCTGACCCACAGGCACTAACCGCAGCTTTACAAGAAGAAATGTTAGCCATTCTTCAGAAAAATCAGCAATCACTCGTTATTCCTAAAAGTGATAGCCCTTTTGTTATTCTTGTTGTCGGGGTAAATGGCATGGGCAAAACCACCACCATCGGCAAATTGGCCAAACGCTTACAAGCGGAAGGCAAAAGTGTCATGTTGGCCGCTGGAGACACCTTTCGAGCTGCCGCCATTGAGCAATTACAAGCCTGGGGAAAACGCAATGATATTGACGTTGTTGCGCAACATACCGGTGCTGATTCTGCATCGGTTATCTATGATGCGTTTGAAAAAGCACGCGCACGCAAGGTTGATGTACTGTTAGCCGACACTGCTGGGCGTTTACACACCCAAACTAATTTAATGAACGAGTTGAGTAAAATCAATCGCGTGATAAAAAAACTCGACGAAAATGCACCGCACGAAGTTATGTTAGTACTCGATGCCGGTGTCGGGCAAAATGCCATCGCCCAAACCAAACACTTTAATGAAGCCACGCCACTCAGCGGCATAACGCTTACCAAACTGGACGGCACCGCTAAAGGCGGCATTATTTTTGCCCTTGCTAACCAATTCAACTTGCCCATTCGTTTTATCGGTATTGGCGAAGGTATTGATGATTTACTTGAATTTGATGCAAAAGACTTTACCCATGCTTTATTTGAACCGTCAAACGAGGCGGTCTAACTATTTATGCTCCAGTTCATTAACGTTAGCAAACGATACCCCGCTGGTGGCGCAGATGCGTTAAAGAACGTTAATTTTGAACTTCAAAAAGGTGAAATGGCTTTTTTAACGGGGCATTCCGGCGCCGGTAAAAGCACGTTGCTAAAGCTTATTGCCCTATTAGAACGCAGCACACAAGGCCAAGTGATGCTGGATAATCAAAATATCGGCCGTATTTCTAAACGCGACGTACCCTACGTACGCCGCAAAGTTGGCATGATTTTCCAAGACCACCGCCTACTGCACGACCGTACAGTCTTTGATAACGTATCACTACCCCTTATTATTGCTGGTTACAGGCACCAAGAAATTCACCGACGAGTCCGCGCCGCATTAGATAAGGTTGGCCTCCTCGGTAAAGAGCAACGTTTACCCATTTCTTTATCGGGCGGCGAACAACAGCGGGTTGGCATCGCCCGTGCCGTGGTCAACAAACCACCGATGATTCTTGCAGATGAACCAACGGGCAACCTCGACCCCGCGCTATCAGAAGAGATTATGCAATTATTTGAACAATTCAACCAGGTTGGCGTAACTGTATTTATCGCCAGCCACGATATAGCCCTCATTAACCAGATGGGCTACCGTCAACTGCAATTATCAGAAGGTGAAATGGTGAGCAACAATGGCTAGTCGTCGGCAACACATACAACGGCCCAACAGCCAATTTAACCTTAAACTATACGCCCACATACACCTGCATAGTTTCTTTGCCAGCCTAGGCCGTTTAGCACGTGCTCCGTTTAATTTTATGATGACGGTTGGTGTCATTGCCATCACCCTTTCCTTGCCCGCCGGTATGTTAGTGTCTATTGAAAACCTTAAAGCGGTGAGCGGTCAAATTGACTTTACTCACAATATATCCATATTTCTTAACCATACCGTTAGTTTAGACAAAGCCAAACTACTGGCTAAAAAAATCGAAAAAAGCACCAAAGTGTCAAAAACCAAATTGATTGATAAACAGGCCGCACTGGAGGAATTTCGTCAATACAGTGGCTTTGGTTCTGCGCTTAGTTCGCTAGGCGAAAACCCCTTACCACATGTTATTCAAGTATCCCCCGTTCTTAGCTTTAATAACCCCGCTGCTCTAAAATCATTAGTACTAGAACTCAGGCTTCAACCAGACATTAAATTAGTGCAAATGGATATGTCTTGGCTCGAACGGCTCAATGCTATCTTAAATATTGCCCAACGCGGCGTCACCTTAATCACTATTTTGCTAGCCATTGCGGTGTTATTAATTGTCAGCAACACCATTCGTTTGGAACTACAAAGCCGCCGTGATGAAATAGACACTACCCGTTTGGTGGGCGCAACACACGCCTTTATCAGGCGTCCATTTGTCTATAGTGGTTTCTGGTATGGGCTACTGGGTGGAATTGGCGCCTGTTTATTGGTAACACTCTCGTTATGGCTATTGGATGGGCCAACAAACGCCTTATCCACCCTATATAACAGCCCATTTAACCTAAGTTATATGTCGTTTAACAGTATTCTATTTTGGCTGTTACTATCTATTCTATTAGGCGTTATTGGTTCATGGGTAGTGGTCACCCGTCACCTTAACCAGTTGGAGCAATAGTTTTTCTACCGACAAACACTTTTTATCTTAAAATTTCCAACAAATCGGAACTTTTGCTATAATTAGCACTCTCACATGGTGAGTGCTAATACAGCACCTAATATTTAGGAGGGTTATATGACACCAACAATGACACTACCAATTACCTATACAGCGGGTTCGCTGCAAGCTTACATTACGTCTTTATCGGCTACGCCTACTCTTAGTGCTGAACAAGAAAAAGCGTTGGCTTTACGCCTGCGCGATGAAAATGATCTAGAAGCAGCGCGTACATTGGTGTTATCACACATGCGTTATGTGGTGCATATTGCCCGTAGCTATATGGGCTATGGCCTTGCCCTACCCGATCTTATTCAAGAAGGCAGCATCGGCTTAATGAAAGCCGTTAAACGCTTTGACCCAGACGTTGGCGTACGCCTCGTTTCCTACGCTGTACATTGGATTAAGTCCGAAATTCACGAGTACGTGATTAAAAACTGGCGCATCGTTAAAGTTGCCACCACTAAAGCACAGCGTAAATTGTTTTTTAACTTAAGAAAAAACAAAAAGAACCTGTCTTGGCTCAACGAAACAGAAGCCGAAGCCGTCGCTAATGACCTAGGCGTAGCTAAATCAGCCGTGTATGAAATGGAAAAGCGCCTCAGTAGCCACGATATGGCGTTTGATGGCCACCAAGATGATAACGCAGATGCTGAAGAACTCACACATACACCTGCTGCTTTTTTAACAACAGCAGAAAACAACCCTGCGTTATTGTTAGAAAAGCTCGATGATAGCTCACATAAAAAGTCAAAACTGCACGCTGCATTAAATCAGCTTGATGAAAGAAGCAAAGCGATTGTTGCAGACCGTTGGTTAAGTGATAAAAAGTCTACCTTGCACGAACTAGCCGCTAAATATAATGTATCTGCTGAACGTATCCGGCAGCTAGAAAAGAATGCGATGAATAAGGTAAAGTTATCATTATTGGAACTCCAACCCACTTCGTAAATAACTCACTGTAAATTTTATTGACACCCAACAAAAAACCCTGCCTAAGCAGGGTTTTTTATACCTTAGTTAAAAGAAGATTATCTTAAGCTTTTTTACGTTGGCTAAAACGCATACCTAATAAACCGATAGCAAGTAATGCAAGGCCAGCTGGAGCTGGTACACTAGTTCCAGGGTCAGTAATGGAACCACCTTCATTATTATTACCAATAATAAAAGCTCTTTGAGCAGTGCTTCCATCTCTAGCAAGCACAATTAAACCACCTGAAAGCCCAGTAAAGTTGTTATGACATGGGCCAGCCTGAATATCAGAATTACTCAAACCTGGGAATGCAGCACTTCCAGCAGCTGTAAGTGTTGCGCCTGAATTAGTACAGCCACTAGGAAATCCAACGCCAGGTAATAATGCACTCAACCAACCGTAGGCTGTAGTACCACTGCCATGCGCTAAAAGACCACCACCGCTACCAACAAACGAATTAATAGCTGCGGCATCCGCTGTCAGGGCAGCCCCTTCAGCACTATCAAGGTCATTCGAAGCACCAGTCCCAGCAAGATGTAAAATACCCGGGTTAACTGTTCCGCTTGCAAGGTCTACAAAAAACTGAGTAATCGCCGCTGCACCATTGTAATGAATTACCGTTAAACCCAAAACAGAAGCAACAGAATCAATCGCCGCACCCGCATTACCACCTGTAGCAGAGGATGCTGCCGAACCTAGTGCTGCAATAGTATGGGAAATTACTCCCGCCCTAGTCACCGAGGGGTTAATATTAGCAATAGCTTTTTCTATGTAGTTCCAACCATTTAAATTGACGCCTCCAGAAACACTACCGTGATCGGTTAGGTCATCACCACCTAAAATGATAGGGCCGGCATGAGCACTAAGGCTAATCGCCATACCCAAGACCGCTGTTGATATAAATTTATTCATTTGTATATCCTCCATAATTTAAAAGTATGCAAACCATGCATGCCTTTCATAAAGCATAATTTGTGCCATAAACTCTATCTATTTGTTTTTATTGAGTATATTATTTTTTGGGTTTTTAGAAAATAAAGAAATGTAAAAATTTTCGACACTTTTATCTGGTTATATGAGGTTAATGGAGGTGCTGAATTCAACCTTTATTTAAAAATCAATCGAGTCTGACCCCATTGATT
>NVSW01000101.1 GCA_002401365.1 Piscirickettsiaceae bacterium
GCCAATAAAGGCGACGAGCAGCCCTATCATTGCGGCTGAATCTTCGAATAGCACAACAAACATGGACGGGTCTTTGCCGCGTTTAACGGCTTCGATATATCCCCATTTTCCCTTGCTGCGAGTGAATTCTCGAAAGGCGAAATACCACGCGGCGCCTTCAAAAAGTAACGCCAAGCCTAATACGTAGAAGCTGAGTGTTGGGTCACCTAAGACGGAAGGCGCTAAAATATGGCGAATGCCTTCGTAGATAGAAACACCAGCACCCACTGCAAAAATTAGAATGGCGACGACAAAACTCCAAAAATAAATTTCTTTGCCATGTCCGAAAGGGAATTGTTCGTCAGCTGGTTGCTGGGCTTTTTTTAGACCGTATAACAGCAATACTTGGTTGCCAGTATCGACGAGTGAGTGAATGCCCTCCGACAACATCGCAGAACTGCCTGAATAAAAAGCGGCAATAAACTTTGTGATGGAAATAAGAGAGTTGCCCGCAAGAGCGGCGTAGATAACTTTTTTAGAGGAGGAAGACATGTAATATTTGTAAAGTGTAAAATGGGCAGTGTGGCGATTTTTTGGATGGCTGTAAAGTTCTATGAACCTTGAAACGCTTGTAATAAAGCGTAATATTGTCAATCAAACCAATAATAACCGGTAGTAGGCATGAGTGATTTAATATCAACTAAGTATCAAGCTGGGCTATTTACTGTCATTGCGGCTTTGGTATTAATTACGCCGTTGTGTGGGTTATTATTTGATTGTGGTTGTACCTGGCCTTGGGCAGGGCTTGAAAGTCATTGTAATATTCATAACCCAAAAGCTGTTCATCAATGCCCTTGGTGTGTTTCTACAGTTGCAGGGGGCTTATCGGTTGGATTGGCCGTGTTAGTGGGTTTTTTGTTGTCTGTTAAGTCGGTAAATTCGGGTTATGATATGCGCGATTCTGCGTTGGCGGGAATGCGGCATGAGGCGCAATCTCTTGCTTTTATTAAACGCGTGTTAGTCGGATTGTTGGGGTTTGCTATCATCGCCGTCATAACGGGGTGGTTATCAGGTTATTTACAAGGTTACCCATATTTTGTGTTGCTACATGAGCAGCCTTTTTAAAGAGTATTCAAGGTTTAAATGGAACAAGTAAAGCAGTGGTTTAATCGAGTGTTAGCTAACCCTGAAGCATTGGCTTTGGTTGGCACGTTGTTAGTTGGTTTTTTAGTTATTTTTTGGGTGGGTGATGTGCTTTCTCCAGTGTTGGCGAGTATAGTTATTGCTTACTTGTTGGAAGGCATGGTAGTTAAGTTACAGTCCGTGGGCTTGTCCAGAAAACTGGCGGTTATCTGTTCTTTTAGTGTGTTTATGGCACTGCTTTCTTATATGGTTTTTGGTTTGATTCCATTGTTATCTATTCAAACAGTACAGCTAGCTCAACAGCTTCCTAGTATGTTAAATCAAGGTATTGATTTGTTTATGGCGTTGCCTGAGCGGTACCCTGATTTTATTTCAGCAGAACAGGTGACATTGATCTTTGGCCAAGTGAGCTCGGAAGCCATTAAATATGGGCAGGGTCTGTTATCGTTTTCGGCCGCTTCTGTATTAAACATTGTCGCGTTAATAGTTTATTTATTACTGGTACCTATGATGGTGTTCTTCTTTCTTATCGATAAGAAAGATATTGTTAGTTGGTTTGCTGGTTTTTTGCCAAGTAATAGGCAGTTAACGACAGAGGTATGGACGACCGTTAACGTGCAAATTGCTAATTATGTTAGAGGCAAAATATGGGAAATTTTAATTGTTTGGGCGGCCTGTTTTATAGCGTTTAATTTGCTTGGTTTGCACTATGCGATGTTACTGAGTTTTTTGGTTGGTTTGTCGGTTCTGGTGCCGTATGTCGGCGCAACGGTTGTTACTATACCTGTGCTACTTGTCGCTTATTTTCAATGGCGATGGGGGAATGAGTTTATCTACTTAATGAGTGTATTTTTAATTATTCAAGCACTGGACGGTTACGTGTTAGTGCCTCTATTGTTTTCAGAGGTGGTTAACATTCACCCGGTAGCGATTATTATTGCGATCTTGTTTTTTGGGGGTGTTTGGGGCTTTTGGGGTGTGTTCTTTGCAATTCCACTGGCGACACTCGTGCAGGCCGTATTGGTTGCTTGGCCTAAGCGTCATGACGCGTTAACAAATTAAATTTAATTATTATGAAGAGTTTCTCCGTGATTTTGGTTCGGTTATTGTTTTGTGCCCTATGTTTTTCACTGTCGGCAGCGAATGCCTTTGAGTTGTCGGATATTACCGATAGCTTGTTCGTTGATAGGGCGACAGGGGTAGAAGGACAACTAAAAGATGCTGAATTTGAATTTAAGGTTAATTCAGCGCTTTTACTTGATGTTAAATTAAGAAAAAATACGCATATTTTAGTATTTCGTAATCGAAATTCCGTGCTTATTGCTGGTCAAGCGGTGACACAGGCATTAAAAGACCGTGTTTTACAGTTGGTACTTGATAAGGCTCACCTTAAGTGGAGGCAAGGAGATGTTAATCATGTGGAGCCATCGAATGCACAAGTATGCGGCGAGAAAGCGTCTAAAATGGCAGCAAATGAGAGGCGTCGCTTCAACCTAAAAACGGCCGAAGAATGCAGTACCGTTAACCGTTTTTATAATGAAGTACGTGTAGCACCACCACGCAGCGAGATTGAAAAAAGTGACGATGAGCTACGCCGTGCAATTATTTTAAATAAGCTATTGCGCGCATCGGTTATTCAGTCAGCAGGTGTCATTAAAGTAGTGGTGTCCGGCAGTCACATATATCTGTTGGGTGACCAGTTGTCTCAGGTTGTTGCAGATAACGTAACAGCTTTTGTTGAAGCCTTATCGCAAACAGATACGGTGGTACCGTTGTTTAGGTTTTAATTATTACAAGCCTTTTACGGCTGCTAGTACCTCTGCAACGTGTTCTTTAACTTTTACTTTACGCCATTCGTTTACCAGAACACCTTCGGCATTAATTAAAAAAGTGCTGCGTTCAATACCCATGTATTCTTTGCCATACAGCTTTTTTAGTTTAATAACATCAAACAGTTTACAGAGAGATTCGTCGTGGTCGCTGATGAGCTCGAAAGGGAAATTGTATTTTGCTTTGAAACCATTATGTACCCGAATAGAGTCACGTGAGAGGCCAAAAATTTCCGTATTCGCACGCTGAAATTCGGCGTAAAGATCACGAAAGTCCTGTCCCTCTTGAGTGCAACCTGGGGTGTTGTCTTTAGGGTAAAAATAGATAACGATATTTTTACCTTTTAAACTAGATAGGGTCATAGCTTCGTTGTTTGTTGTGCTACAAGTAAATTCTGCAACGGGTTGGTTTAATTGGACAGTACTCATTTGATATATCGCCTTTAAGAAGTGAGAAAATTAGTGTTATTTTAACAGACTGTTTTTCAGTTGTAGCATTGATGTATGTATAATAAGCGGCTAGTTTGGTTTTTTGAATCGCTTCAAGGTAATAACCATTATTTATTTCGCTAATATTTGGATTTAACTATGTTTCAAGGCAGTATTGTTGCACTCGTCACTCCTATGCATAAAGACGGCTCATTAGACGAGGGCAGTTTGCGCAAGTTGGTTGAGTTTCATATTGAGCAAGGAACGGATGCTATCGTTGCGATGGGTACAACGGGTGAATCTGCAACGTTAAACGAAAAGGAACATTGTCACGTTATTCGCCAAGTGGTGGAGATGGTGTCGGGACGAATACCTGTTATTGCGGGCACTGGTGCTAACTCAACAACTGAGGCTATTGATTTAACGCGTTGTGCTGCAGAAGCGGGCGCAGATGCGTGTTTGCTAGTGACACCGTACTACAACAAGCCAACTCAAGAAGGCTTGGTGTTGCATTACAAAGCTATTGCGGCGGCAGTTGATATCCCACAAATTTTGTATAATGTGCCAGGCCGAACGGCGTGCAATATGTTGCCAGAAACGGTGGCTAAATTAAAAGATGTAGCGAATATTGTGGGTGTTAAGGATGCAACGGGTGATATGGCCGTAGGCAAAGCATTAATCGAATTAAGTGATGATAGTTTTTCTGTCTATTCGGGTGATGATGCGACGTCTTGCGAGCTTATTTTGATGGGTGCGAAAGGTTCCATTACCGTTACCGGTAATGTTGCCCCTGCAAAAGTGCATCAAATGTGTGAAAAAGCATTAGCAGGCGATGACCAAGGTGCAAAAGCTATAGATAAAAAATTACAACCATTGCACGGTGACTTGTTCATTGAATCAAGCCCTATTCCAGTAAAATGGGCAGTATGTGAACTCGGGCTAATTGAAAATGGCATTCGCTTACCCATGACATGGTTGTCAAAACAATATGAATCAACAGTTCAACAAGCAATGGCTAAGGCTGAATTATAAAAAAGGTAGACGTAATGAGTATAAGAGTAAAAACAATCCGATTTTTCCTAGTAGTGCTGTTGCCGATGGGGCTTATCGCCTGTAGCTATTTGCCAGAAACCCCCGATATTTTTACGGATCAAAAAGAAGCCTATAAAAAAGCGCATGAATTGCGACCATTAGAGCTGCCACCTGAATTATCAACTGAGGATGTTACAAGTGGGCCTAGTACCATCGGGACTGCAACTTCAGTTGTTACGACTACTAGTAAAAAGGCAATAGTAAAAACCACGCCGTTGGCTAAAGAGTCAAAAACGTCTGCTGAGATTGTAAACGTTGGTAGTGTTTCCTATTTGTTGGTTCACGATAGCTTTCGCAACACATGGCGTAAAACAGTCACTGCCCTAGAACAACTTGAATATGATATCGAAGATAAAAATCGTGAAGAGAGTTTGATTTATTTAAATATTAATGAGGCCACAAGTGACACAGGTATGTTGTCCTCATTAGCTTTCTGGAAAAGTGACTCAACGAGTGTGTATTTAATTAGTTTTGATCAATACTCTGATGGCATTGCGGTTGAAGTACAAGATAAGGATGCTCAGGTGGTAAACGATGATGTATCTAAAAAAATCTATGCGGACTTGTTAAGCAAGCTAACGCAGTGAGGTTTGCCTCCCTGGGCAGCGGCAGCCGAGGGAATTCGACCCTTGTGCAGCAGGGTGACACCTTGCTGATGATAGATAACGGTTTTTCAATTAAAGAAACAGATAAACGCATGGCAAGGTTGGGCGTGTCGGGTGAAGACATTAGCGCGATTCTTGTAACGCATGAACATGGCGATCATCTTAGCGGTGTCGCACGCTATGCGCGGCGTTATAACATCTCAGTTTGGGCCAGTCATGGTACGGCTACGATGATAAAAGACATTGATGGCTTACAGTGTTTTAACAGCCATGAGTCATTTAACTTAGGCGGTTTTTTGGTAGAGCCAGTTTTAGTTCCGCACGATGCTCGTGAACCAACGCAGTTCATATTTAGGTCGAACGATATGAAGCTGGGGGTGATGACTGATACAGGCTCAATTACGCAGCACATGATTGAGGTGCTTGCAGGCTGTGATGCATTATTACTAGAGTGTAATTATGACCGCGACATGCTGTTAAATGGTGTGTATCCAGAGTCCCTAAAGCGTCGCGTGGTAGGTGATTGGGGGCATTTAGATAACCAGCAATCAGTCCATTTATTGAAGCAACTTGAAACAGAAAAATTACAGCATTTGGTGTTGGCTCATGTTAGCGAAAAAAATAACAGTCATGAGTTGGTGTTAGATTGCGTCAGCTCCGCTATACACTGCGATCGAGCCAGATTAAAAGTTATCGACCAAGACGATGGCTTGGATTGGTGCACGCTAACAACAGATATAAACAGTAAAGAGACTCTACATGCTTGAACTAATTGGAAGCATTGCGCTATCAGTATTCCGTCAACAACGTTTATTAAAAAAGATCGTCGCAGCGGTTCCTAGGGTAACGGGCATTAGTGCTGAATATATTCATTTTTCTGATGTATCAGAAACCCTTTCAGACGATGATTTAAGCAAACTAAAGAACGTATTAACGTATGGCCCGAAAAGCGATGGTATTGAGCACATTGGAACGCGTTTATTGGTTGTGCCCAGAGCGAGTACGTTGTCGCCATGGTCAAGTAAGGCGACAGATATTGTGCAGCATTGTGGTTTGACTCAAATCAAACGGCTTGAACGGGGCATTGCATATTATGTACAAGGTAAGCTGAATGAGCAGCAGTTGATACAAGTTTCAGACCTACT
>NVSW01000102.1 GCA_002401365.1 Piscirickettsiaceae bacterium
TAAGCCCATGAGTCATCAGCTTTCGATTCCTTTAAGTGCCGAACAATCATAAATGCAGTCCCAGCAATATCGAACGGATCATAGAAACTCGTGAGCTCTCTATATTCAGTATCTCTAGCCATGCTAGTTTTAAGTTTATACCCCTGATCTGCTAAATCAGCTCTATGACTAAAGTAAATACGTCTACACCAGGCCCATAAAACACGGTTAAAAGATCCACCACCTGCAAAGTATTTACCGTATTTTGGGTCCTTACGAAGATCACTATCTTCGTGATCACCACCTCTTCGAACCCATACCCAACCAACACTATTAACAGCTAAACCTTGTCTCATCCATCTGTAGTTAAAATTCCAAGCAACTTTAGTGCCCGATGTAGCATCGTTTACGTCCAATGATTCAAAGCTAAAGGGTTGGCCTGCCACATAACCTTGCAATCCACCACCTGGTGTTAGCGATACCTTAGATTGATGTGCTTTACCAGCGTCTACATAAACTTTTGCAGGGGTCATATCGGTTGGGTCTCTTACCACAACCTTCATTCCTTCAAAAAACATTTCTTTACCATAACCTGGCGGCAAAAATGCTTCTAGTTTTTCCCTGTCTGCATATGTAATTGTGTCCCCATCTTTAAAGTTTGCTGTGGCTGTTTGATTTGCTTTAAACCAAGCTTTTACAGTATCACTTGTTATAGCAGCCTGTGATACTAGGGGGCAAAGTAACCCTGCAATCAACGCTAATTGACTAATTTTTTTAATTCTCATATCTGTTTCCTTTAGTTAATTTTTATGCTGTTATTTCATTAAAATTGATATTGAAGTTGCAGAAAAATTTCATCATTGTTTTCTAATGCACCAATTCCTTGCTTAACAAATCCAAACACTGCTTCTTGAGCAAATCCTTTATCCAATGCAAATGAAGCAAAAGGGCCTACGTCAAACTTGGCATCATCTTTACCACCTGAAATAACGTTTATACCACCTTTGATAGAGTAGTGATTATCAAATAAGAATTGTACTGAAGCACCCCATACGCTGGTTTGAGAACCATCTTCATACACATAAAATGCATTTGGTATCAAACGATCCCTCATATACTGTGTTTGAGCAAACAACGTAAGAATAATGTTGTCTTCTGGAGGCACAAATCCAGCAAACCTATCACCCTCCCAATCCATATAATGGGTATTAAACACCTGAGCTGATAAGAAGAATGTTCTTAATGGGTTTAAAAATTTAATAAACGTTGGTCTATCCATCCCTAAAGATACTCTAAAGACATCACTCGTATCAACCCAGTCTGCTTTATAGGTATTATTAACAAATTCATCAAAGGTATAAGAACTCTCTACCCTAAATACGACGCCAGTATAGTCATCAAAATAATCAAACGATAAACCGGTTGTATGTATTCGATCAAAAACAAGCGATGTTGAACCTCCAAGAACGTTGCCTAGTGCACCAAACCCAGGGATAACATTACCCATACTACGGTAGAACAAACTTGCGTTATCTTGTGCAATAGCAGCCTGAGCTGCAATTTGAGCAGCACCACTGCCATTAGCAGCAACTTCTGCAATTGCAGCGTCGGGTGTCATCACTTGTATAGGCAAAGCAATTGGTCCACCGGCAGGAGCACCCAGTAAAACTGAATCCGTTAAGCCGATAATTAATGCGTCGTTTGCTGTTCCAGCACCGCCAACACCCGCTATATTCAAATTAACTGTATTAAACTTGATAGTGGGTGCATCTTGCCAGTGATAGAAATGTGACAATGCGAAACGCACTTCACCCATTTTAAATTCAAAACGACCACCAATTTCCGTATTAGATAATTTCCAATCTGGGATTCCATAATCTGTGGTTCCCAACGGAATACCAAATCCTGAGGGTAAGCGACCATCTCCTGCTTGACACACTGTTGATTGCGGTGCACCTGAAGCAGTTGCAGTAGCCTGAGACACACATGGTTCTGGTGAAAAGAAGGTGTTAAACGCGGCAAAAGTGCCTACTTCTTTACTTACTGGGTGTTGCCATGCTTGCCCTGGCCCACCAAGACCGACAGGTTCAAATTTATCAAAATTCCAAACACCTGTGATGGCTGCTTCTTTAAATGGCCCTATGTCTCCAGCCTTATATTGAAGCGACGCAATCCATTGTGGAATTCGAATATCTTCAAACGGGTCAAAGAAAAAATGTTGTCCAAAATCCATTGGGTTAACAATATCTTGCATTCTAAAGAAATCAGTTTTGCCCCAAACGACTTGTTGTTTACCCAACCGTAACCACCAATCGTCAACAATAGCGTCTATATATAGTTCTCTAAATGGGTATAAAGCGCCCGATGAGTCATTTCGATTTAACGCAAGGTCTCGGGAGCTATTATTTATATTACGGCAATGTTTACAATTCAGATTAGCGGCTACAAGCGGAGACAATAAAGGGAAGTTACTGTTATTTGCAATAACATCAAATTGTGACAGGCTACTTTCACTCCATACACCTTGGGTAAAATTCTTAAACAAGCCTCCTGTGCTCAATAGCCCTGCCGTTGGTGAAAGAAACGCTCCATCAAAACCTGCAAAACCAACAGGGTCATTTGCATAATTGAAGTCTTTACCAATGTAAGAGTTTTTACGGTCTCTTCTGTGCAATTCAGTATCATACTCTGGCCGGATAACCGTATTAATACTGAATTCGTCGAATATACCGAAGTCTTCCTTTGTCCAGCTTACCTCTAATTGCAAGCGTATTATATTTTGATTTACGCCGCTATTCGCACCTTCAATGCCAGAGCGTATTTCATCGCGTAGAAAGCCTGTATACTCAAGCTCACCGCCCCCTAATTCCATTGACACTCTACTTAGAGCAGGACTGCCATACATCATCAGCCCTACTAAGCCAGCCAATATTATCTTTTTCTTCATAATATTCCCCTTGGATTAATTATTAATATCATTAAAAACCTTATTATCTGCTTTTATACAAACTGCACTTCTACTATCTACTTCTCTACCATCTTCTTCTCATCTTCTTTCTTAGTCGACAAGCCTTTATCTAAAAATTTCGGCTTAAATATTCGAATAAGAAGCGGCACAATCGTGATTGCACCCACCATATTACTTATCATCAATAGGATAAGGAGAATAGCCATCTCGCTATTAAAACGTAAAGCCGAACCCGGTATCCAATAAATAATGCCCCCTACAACGGTAATCGCCGTAAAAACTACCGCGGCACCTGTCGTTTTCAAGGTATTTATGATGGCTTCATTTAGTTCCTTGGTTTTATCTACCACCGTATTGCTGGCTGCATATATATTTTTAGCGTATTCCTCTTTAATTCTGTCGATAACATAAATAACATAATCGACACCAATACCAATGCCCACCGCAGTAACAGGCAATGTATTGATATTTAAACCAATTTCTCTAAAGCCCATATAGGCCCTATTGATAACAATGGCTAAAAATAACACTACAAAGACCAAACATGCGGCAACAAAAGACCGGTACGTCAGCATAACGGATGCCATCACAACTATCAAAATCAAAACAGTTTGCATTATTTCAGAATATTCAACCTCTTCATTAGAGGCCGCCGTAACGCCGATAATTCCACCTGCCAAATAATATTTAACGCCCTCAATAGGATGTGTATCAATAAATTCTTTTGCACGTTTTAATGCACTGTCCACTGTTGGCCCTGTTGCATCTTTAAAGTACACGACAAAATTTGCCCGCCTACCTTCTAAGTCCATATATTCCTGAATCACACCCGGCACAGCCGCCCCTGCCTCATACATAAACAAGGTATTACCGATATCTTTTTGTGAATTAGGCAAAATAAACCAACGTGGGTCATCATAATGATATGACCGGTTTATCGAACGCACTAGGGTTGGCACGTCACGTGTGCCACCAAATTTATCTGCATCTCGCATATAGAAGATAAACTCTTCCATCGTACGAACGACATCAGGTCTTTTAATGATATGTGCGTCCTCTCCTTCTAAATAAATACTGAGTTGATTTGCGCCTGCAAATTTTTCAGATATTCTTAGCGCTGCTTGGTTATATTCAGAGTCTTCAAATAACAAAGGCGAACCTGGCTTGTTTTCGCCTACCGTTACCTTTCCACCATAAAAGAAACCAGCAATTAAAATAACAATAACCATAATAGAAAATGGAATTGTTGACTTACCAGAGACTAAGAAGCGGCCTAAATGAGACATCATCTTCGAAACAAAAGAGACTTCAAGCTTGTTGTCTTTTTTACGAATTGGAACTGGGAATGTAAGTAACAGCAGCGGCACTAGGATTGAAACTGTCACCACATTACTAAAAGACCAGAAACTACAATAAATTCCAAGTTTAGAAATCATTGGGATAGATGACACCGACAACACCAACAGACCAGCAGCATCTGTAAATATCGCAATAAACGCGGGGATCATCAACTCTCCCATTGACGTCCTAACAGCTGTTTTTGGGTCTGCTCCATTACGTCTTTCGTCTTGAAAACGCTCAATTAACTGAACGCAGTGACTTGTCGTCCTAGCTGAGATTAAAATGGGCACGACTAAAATCAAAGGGTCGAGGTTAAAATCCATCCAGCCAACTAGACCCAAGCCCCATACTGCCGACAAAAGTGTACAAACTATTGGTATAAACACCCCTGAAATAGCCCTAAAGTGCAGATAGAGTAACAAAATAATAATAAGAAATGTAACGCCAAATATTTGGTATAACTGCTCTGAATAGCTATATATCCACCCTTTCAGCATGGGCTCACCAGCTATATGCAGTAAGGTTTCACCGTCTTTTTCAATTTCATTTTTAAGCTCACTCAAACGAGTATGTATTTGAGAATAATCTAATCTTTTTTCGTCAAAACCTGCTGTTATTAAGGCGGATGACCCGTCTTTAGATACATACGTGCCATATACAATGGGATTATTAAGTATTTCTTCTTTAAGTTCCTTAAGAGCCTCTTCATCCGTTGGTATTTCACGAGGCAATACTGGCCGCGATATCACCATTCCTTCTTTATCTGTTTTTACTACCCTAATTTTTGCGTGGGCAATACTGGCAACTTGGTAGTGGTTAACACCACCCATTTTATCTATCTGGTCAGTCAAGTATTTAACTTTATCTAACGTCTTTTTAGTAAATAAATCTCCTGATTTGGATTCTAACGATATGGTAATAACATTCGCACCACCAAACACATCCTTCATACGATTGTAATTTTTCACGTACTCATGTTGCTGAGGCAGTAAGTCAGAAAACCGTGAAAACACCTCAATTGAAGGTATTGCATATGCTAAAAATAAACTGGGTAATAAGACAAATAAATAAGCTAACGCTTTATGGTCAACAACCCAATTGGCGATGCTTACTGAAATTCGCCCTTCCTTTGAATGTACCTCTGTCATTTCACCGCTTCCCGTATTGTTATTTTATTCCACGTTTTGTTTTGGTAAGAAACCAAAGTCCCTCGGCCGCCGGCAACAATATACTTATCACCCCCCATGCTAACGATTGTTTTAAGCCATGCAATTAAATCCAGTCCAGTGCGATTGGCTATTGTCCAAGTATTAGCATGATTAATTGCTACCGTACCAACTGAACCAGCAACCATTAAATCCTTGTTATTCATAAATGCAACGTCGAACAAGCCATTGTCACCTTTCATGTCTTGCTTGAGCCATGTCTTGCCACGATCATGGCTAACGGTGACAACACCACCCGCACCAACCAGCGCAATACTCTGTCCGACTACTGTACTTTCCATCCAATACGGCATACTTGAATCGTCAAGCCTGACATCTTCATAAATACTCGTCCATTTACCATCCTTTCCAAGCACAATAACCGTGCCAAATTCTCCAGCGATTAATATTGTGTCATCAATAAAACTTACTGTATTTAATGAAACATCGCCGGCTTGGTATTGTGGGCCTGGTCTGTAGTTAAAACTCATGCTTAAATCACTGGATTCATCCAGCGCATTGACGATTTCTATATTTCCACCGTCTGCGTTAAAGTAATAATCCACATCATCTACAGCCTTCTTTTTCGCAACGGTGGCATTAAAAACCAAGCTATCTAAATCAATATTAAATGCGCCTAAATACCAAGTAGTCGCTTCGTTTGATTTTAAAGAAATCTTTTTTTGGACATATTCGATATTTACTAGCTCCCAA
>NVSW01000103.1 GCA_002401365.1 Piscirickettsiaceae bacterium
GGACCTGCTTGATATAGAGCCAATTAATGGCGTGGACTTTTTAAAAGGTGATTTTAGCGATGATGGTGTCTTTGCAGAATTACAAAAGATGATTAATAATCAGCCTGTTGACCTTGTTTTGTCTGATATAGCGCCTAATATGAGTGGTACTAAGGCCATAGATCAACCAAAATCAATGTATTTGGCAGAGTTGGCTTTAGACTTTGCAAAAAATAGTTTGGATAAAAAGGGTGTGTTTTTGATTAAGCTTTTTCAAGGAGAGGGGTTTGATCAATATGTTACAGAAACTAGGAAGGCGTTTAATAAAGTAGTGGTCAGAAAGCCAAAAGCTTCACGCGCAAGAAGCAGGGAAGTGTACCTTTTGGCAAAGGGCTTGAAAATGATGTAGGCTACCCCATATACATATATAGTATTGAACGAATTTAAAAAACAACAGTCTGATTACTGTTGCTGTTAAGAATAAACCGAGGGAGTATAGTTTGAACGAAATGGTTAAGAATATAATTATGTGGGTGGTTATCGCTGGCGTGCTCATGTCTGTGTTTAATAACTTTGGTGGAGGCGGGCAGGAGAAGGCTAATAAGTCGTTAACGTACTCTCAATTTATCAACTCAGTTAATGCTGGGCAGGTCAATAAAGTAGCGATAGATGGCCCTATAATTATTGGTGAAATGGCTTCTGGTGAACGTTTTACTACACGTAGTCCTGGTGATATTCATTTGGTTGATGATTTGTTAAAGAACGGTGTTGAAATCATTGCTAAAGAGCCGGAACAACAATCAACGTTTATGGCTATCTTAATTTCATGGTTCCCAATGTTATTGCTTATTGGGGTATGGATATTTTTTATGCGTCAAATGCAAGGCGGTGGTGCTGGAGGTCGTGGCGCCATGTCTTTTGGTAAAAGTAAGGCAAAATTATTGTCTGAAGACGAAGTAAAAGTAACCTTTGACGATGTTGCCGGTATTCAAGAAGCAAAAGAAGAGGTTGCAGAGGTTGTGGATTTCTTAAAAGACCCTAGCAAGTTCCAAAAACTGGGCGGGAAGATTCCTAGAGGTGTTTTACTGTCTGGTGCACCAGGTACTGGTAAAACCTTGCTGGCTAAAGCGATAGCTGGCGAAGCTAAGGTGCCATTTTTCAGTATTTCAGGCTCTGATTTTGTTGAAATGTTTGTTGGTGTTGGTGCTTCACGTGTTCGTGATATGTTTGAACAAGCTAAAAAAAGCGCACCGTGCATTATCTTCATTGATGAAATTGATGCGGTAGGTCGTGCTCGTGGTATTGGCATGGGTGGCGGTAATGATGAACGCGAACAAACACTGAACCAATTGTTAGTTGAAATGGATGGTTTTTCCGGCAATGAAGGCGTTATTGTGATTGCGGCGACTAATAGACCAGACGTGTTGGACCCTGCATTGCTTCGGCCAGGTCGTTTTGACCGTCAAGTGGATGTTCCATTACCTGATGTTAGGGGTCGTGAGCAAATTCTTAAAGTTCATCTTAAAAAAGTGCCGCTTAGTGAAAACGTTAAACCAGGTATTATTGCGCGTGGTACACCGGGTTTCTCAGGCGCTGATTTAGCTAACTTGGTCAATGAAGCGGCTTTATTCGCAGCCCGTCAAGATAAAAAATTGGTTGACATGTCCGATATGGAAAATGCGAAAGATAAAGTGATGATGGGTGCAGAACGCCGCTCAATGGTGATGACTGAAGACGATAAAAAATGCACTGCTTATCATGAGTCTGGTCATGCAATTGTTGGTCGCCTAGTGCCTGAACATGACCCTGTGTATAAAGTAACGATTATTCCTCGTGGTCGAGCGTTGGGTGTCACTATGTTCTTACCGGAACGCGACTTTATTAGTATCAGCAAGCGTAAATTAGAAAGCCAATTATCCAGCCTTTATGGTGGTCGGCTTGCAGAGGAAATTATTTTTGGTGAAGACGCTGTTACCACTGGGGCTTCGAATGATATTGAAAGAGCGTCTGCAATCGCGAGAAATATGGTGACGAAATGGGGTTTTTCCGAGCAGCTAGGGCCGCTTAGTTTTGGGGAAGATGAGAATGCCATGGGTTACTCGGGCGGTAATACTAAAATGATTTCCGATGAAACGACTCAACTGATAAATAAAGAAGTTAGAACGTTAATTGAAAGGAACTACGAGCGCGCGAAAACCTTATTAAACGATAATATTGATATTTTACATGCAATGACAGATGCCTTGATGAAGTATGAAACGCTTGATAGTTCTCAACTTGATCAACTAATGGCGCGTGAAGCCGTTCAGCCTCCTGAAGACTGGGAAGACAGTGATGCGTCTGGAACCGGTCCTGAGGCTTCTAAGAAAGAGGATGAAGGCACTAAAAAGCCAGAGTCCCCAGTTGTAGGTGATGCCGCTGAACAGCCTTAAATCAATATGGATTTTTCTGAGGTTAGTTTAGACCTCACGAGCCCCCATATAATGGGGGTTCTTAATGTTACGCCAGACTCTTTTTCTGATGGCGGACAGTATTCGTTAATTAATACGGCAGTTGACCAAGCTGAAGTGATGATTAATGCAGGTGCCAAAATTATTGATATTGGGGGGGAGTCAACGCGACCTGGTGCCAGGTCCGTTTCATTAAATGAAGAACTTGATAGGGTTTTACCTATCATTCAACGTTTACGTTCTAGTTCAGATGTTATTATTTCAATCGATACCAGTAAAGCTGAAGTCATGCGTCAAGCAGTTGAGGCGGGTGCAACGTTAATTAATGATGTGTATGCCTTACAGCAACCCGGCTCTATTGAAATGGCCGCCAAGTTAGGCGTACCGATATGTTTAATGCATATGCAAAAGAACCCTGAAGTAATGCAACAAAGGCCAAACTATAAAAATATTTTAACTGAGGTAGATGCGTTTTTTAATGAACGAATAAGCGCGTGTGAGCGTGAAGGCATTGGTATAGAAAGGTTAATTTTAGACCCTGGGTTTGGCTTTGGTAAAACCTTAGATCACAACCTAATGCTACTTACAAACCTGTCTTTCTTTAAGCATTTTTCGTGCCCTATTCTTGTTGGCTTGTCTAGGAAGTCAATGCTTGGCTTGATATCGGGTAAAGAGGTGGATCAGCGTTTATATGCTAGCTTGTCAGCAGCTGTTATTGCAGCTTTGAATGGAGCATCTATACTTAGAGTTCATGATGTTGCAGAAACAATAGATGCAATAAGTATCGTTAAGGCCGTACAAGCGTATAAAGCCGAATGAAGCGGTCGAGATTTTATTCGCTTCAATAAAACTTATGCTCTGTGAGTATAAAGCTGAATTAAACGGAAGTGCTTTTCTTACGTTTCAATAAAACTTATGCTCTGTGAGTATAAAGAAAACAATATATAGAGACAGTTATGGAAAAAAAATATTTTGGAACGGATGGCATAAGAGGTGAAGTAGGCAAAGGGGTTATTACCCCTGAGTTTATGCTAAAGCTTGGTTGGGCAACAGGTAAAGTGTTCGAGGAAAAAGGACGCTGCAAAATTGTTATTGGTAAGGACACCCGGATATCTGGTTATATGTTTGAATCCGCCTTAGAGGCTGGATTGGTCTCTGCTGGTGCCGATGTGCAACTATTAGGCCCTATGCCAACACCAGGGATCGCTTATTTAACCAGAACTTTACGAGCACATGCTGGCATCGTTATCAGTGCGTCGCATAACCCGCATTACGATAATGGCATCAAGTTTTTTTCTAGTGAAGGTACTAAATTACCTGATGAGATTGAATTGGCTATTGAGAAAAAGATTGATGAGCCATTAGTTGTCGTTCCATCAGAAAAGCTCGGTAAAGCAAGTAGGGTAGAAGACGCAGCGGGCCGTTATATTGAATTTTGTAAGAGTACAATCCCACCAATGATGGGCCTAGAAGGCATTAAAATGGTGGTTGATTGTGCACACGGCTCGACCTATCACATTGCACCTTTTGTTTTTGAAGAATTAGGCGCAACTGTTATTCAAATAGGTGTTAAGCCTGATGGGCTAAATATTAACGACGGCTTCGGAGCAACGCAACCAAAAGCTCTACAACAAGCGGTGTTAAAACACGGTGCTGACATCGGCGTTGCACTCGATGGAGATGGTGATCGTTTGATTATGGTGGACCATAAAGGAGAGATTTTAGATGGTGACGAACTTATCTATATTTTGGCAAAGGCGCGAAAAGATAAAGGCTACTTAGGGCCCATTGTTGTAGGCACTAAAATGACCAATCTTGGTGTGGAGCATGCATTAAATAAACTGGATATTGAGCTTAAACGTGCAGATGTTGGAGATAGACATGTAATTGCGATGATGAATGAGACCAAAGCAATATTGGGTGGAGAAGGTTCTGGGCATATTATATGTGCAGACAGAACAACCACTGGAGATGGTATTATTTCAGCATTACAGGTTATGGAAACTATGCTTAGGCAAAATGAATCTCTGTATTCTTTAAAGGCGGATGTCGAAAAGTATCCGCAAACAATGATCAACGTTAAATTAAGAGAGTCTCAAAGTTTCGTCGCCACAGCAGAAATTTTGCAAGCTGTTGAGAAAGTCGAAGGAATATTAAATGGTTCAGGTAGAGTGTTACTAAGGCCGTCAGGCACGGAGCCTCTAGTGCGTGTAATGGTTGAAGGTCAAGATGCTGAGTTAGTAAACTCATTGGCGAAAGAATTGAGTGTAACTGTTGAACGTATCCTTTCCGAAGATTAGCTACTGTAACGGCTAGTTAATTATTTAAAATACTAATTGCTTATTGCTTTATGCGTAAATAGTCGCTAATCTTCTCGGTTTTTATTCTGAGAAGAAGTATGCGACAACCCCTTGTCATTGGAAATTGGAAAATGAATGGTTCGCTTAGCGTAACGAGTGAATTAATTCAGTCGATGGGTGCGGGTATTGATGGTAAAATATCCTGCGAAATTGGGTTGTGCGTGCCGTTTGTCTATTTGAGTATAGCAGTGAAGCAGGCTCAAGGGTTAGCAATCGGTATTGGTGCGCAAACTGTCTCTGAGTTCCCTAACGGTGCTTATACAGGTGAAATTTCAGCGCCGATGCTGGCTGAAGTTGGTTGTAAATGGGTGTTGATTGGGCACTCGGAGCGACGTCAGTATTTCAATGAAGGCGATGATCAGCTTGTTTTGAAACTAAAAGCAGCTCAAAACGCTGGCTTGTGTCCAGTGTTTTGTGTTGGTGAAACTGAACAAGAAAAAAAGTCAGATAAAACATTTGAGGTGATACAGCGTCAAGTGTCAGCTTTGTTAGCAGATAAAGAAGTGGACTTAGACAATTTGGTTCTTGCATATGAACCGGTTTGGGCTATTGGTACAGGATTAACGGCAACGCCAGATGAGGCTCAGGCAGTACACGCATACATACGTGATTTATTAACGTTGAATGCTGATGAGTCAGCACAGAAAATAAGAATATTATACGGTGGTAGTGTGAAGCCAGATAACGCACAATCGCTTTTTGGACAACAAGATATTGATGGCGGGTTAATTGGTGGCGCTTCGTTAAATGCGGAAGACTTCCTAACAATCTGTCGACAAGCTAAATAGGAAAAATTATGAGTATATTTGCAATTGTTTTAGCAGGACACGTTTTAATTGCGGCTTTAATGGTTGGATTGATTTTGATTCAACACGGTAAAGGTGCTGATGCCGGTGCAGCTTTCGGTAGCGGTGCGTCAGGAACAGTATTTGGTTCTAAAGGATCAGGGTCATTTTTAACACGATCAACAGCAATCCTTGCAACCTTGTTTTTTGTAACGAGTTTAACCTTGGCTTATTTGGGTGCAAATAGAAATGCACCTAATGATATTATTGATAATATTGCTGTCAATCCGGTACAAGAAACAGTAACGGAATCACCAGAAGACCTGATAAATAGTCTTACAAAATCTAAAGAAATTGATGGTGCTCCATCTGTGGACCAACCACCACAAGTGATTATTCCAGAATAACAGTTTGCCGAGGTGGTGGAATT
>NVSW01000104.1 GCA_002401365.1 Piscirickettsiaceae bacterium
TTTGCGCATCTAAGTACAGCGCGTTAACCGTAAAATCACGACGCCAGGCATCCTCTTCAAGTGTGCCGTACACGTTGTCGCGTAATAAACGACCATCCTTGTGGGCATGGCTGTCATTTTTATCATGCTTAATGTGCGGGCCGCGGAAGGTAGCTACCTCGATAATATGGCGGCCAAAGTGAATATGCGCTAAGCGAAAACGTCGACCAATTAAACGACAGTTTTTGAATAAAGCTTGGATTTGTTCTGGTTCAGCATTAGTTGAAACATCAAAATCCTTAGGGCTCATGCCGAGTAACAAGTCGCGCACACAACCGCCGACAAGGTAGGCTTGGAAACCTGCTTTAACTAATCGATCGGTAATTGAAACGGCATGCCGGTCTAACCGGTCAGCCGATAAGCCGAGTTCGTTTAAGGTGTATTTTTTAGGTTCTTTTTGAGCGGACAAATTAATGGTTAAACATATTTAATTAATAGCTCTTTATTGAGCGGGGCTATTGTAACGCAAAATGAAGGGTTTCATTTTATTGTAAAAAACAATGGAATTAAAAAAAGTCGCTCAGCTTCTGAAATGTCTCTTCGGCTGCTTCCTCAGCTAAAAAGTGCCCGCTATCTAATGCTTTGCCCGTGACATTGTTGGCTTTTTTACGCCAAATATTGAGCATGTCAAAATGCTTCCCCATCATACCGTGCACACCCCAAAGGACCAGCAGGGGGCATTCAATCTTTTTATCGATGTCAACTTTATCGTGCGTCAAATCGATGCTAGCTGCTGCCCGGTAATCTTCACAGGTTGCATGAATCATATCGAGGTTTCTGAAGCAACGTAGGTAGTCGTGAACAATACGCTCGTCAAATTGTTCTGGATAGTGGCTCCAACGGTTTAGTTTGTCTTTTAGGTAAAAGTCGGGATCTAGCCCAATTAAGTGTTCGGGCAAGCCATTGTCCTGAATTAAGAACAGCCAGTGGTAATAGCCGGTGGCAACTGCTTGGTCTAGTTGTGTAAACATCTCGTAAGTTGGAACAATGTCCAGCACGGCGGCTTTTAATATTTTATCGGGATAATCTAGCGCCATGCGGTGAGTGACGCGAGCGCCCCTGTCGTGCCCCGCAACAAAGAACTTGTTATAGCCAAACTGATGCATAACGTCGATCATGTCATTGGCCATTTCTCGTTTGCTGTATGTTTGATGTTGTTCGTCGCCGAGAGGTTTTGAACTATCACCGTAGCCGCGTAAGTCCGGACAAATGAGGTGAAACTTTTCACGTAATGCCGGAGCGATTTTATGCCACATTAGGTGATTTTGAGGGTACCCGTGCAACAATAAAAGTGGAGATCCTTTACCCGCACTGGCGACATTTATTTCAGCACCTCGCGTTTTAATGCGAGTGTAGTTGAATCCGTTTAGCTTTAGAGAGGTTATCATTTTGAAAATCAAATTATAAATTAGCCATTGAGTGTTATATTACAGTTTTTTTGAGAAATAAATCGTAGTGCAAAAGTTATTATCCTCCGCATGGGTCTTATTGGTGCTGGTAGTGGTTATTTGGGGTTCAAATTGGCCAATAATGAAAATAGGCCTGCGTTCGATAGACCCGCTTTGGTTTACAGCGGGACGATTGATGATTGCCTTTTTGGCGATAAGTTGTCTGCTTCTATTTTTGGGAAAATTCAAACGTCCACACAGGCAAGATATACCGATAGTAATGGGTGTTGGCGTTATGCAGTTTGCTGCGTTTGTAACGTTAATTAACTTAGGGTTAATGGAGGTAAACGCGAGTAGAGCAGCATTATTGGCATATACAACGCCATTGTGGGTTACGCCAGGCGCGTATTTTCTATTGAGCGAACATATTTCACGCATGAAGCTTTTAGGCGTTGGGGTTGGTTTGTGTGGATTAATGGTACTGTTCAACCCCTTTGGTTTTGATTGGAATGACGCGTCAGTTGTAAAAGGAAATGTGCTTTTATTAGTGGCCGCGCTTATTTGGGCGCTATCAATTTTGCACGTAAGAAAGCATCAATGGAAAGGTAGTGTTTTAGAATTAACACCTTGGCAAATTCTTGTGGCGTTAAGTCTGGTAGTTCCGTTTGCTTGGTTTTCGGATACTCGGCCAACGAGCTGGAGCACGGAGTTGGTTGTTATTTTGTTATACAACGGTGTAATGGCAACGGCGATAGCACAATGGGCATCTATGCGGGTAACGCAAATGCTACCAGCGGTTACGGTTTCCTTGGGTTTCTTAATGGTGCCTTTAATGGGAATAATGTCATCGGTTATTTGGCTTGGGGAGTCGTTAACATTAACCTTAGGTTTAGGCGCATCTCTAATAGTTATAGGGTTGCTGCTCCAGTTGAGCTTAAAAAAACAAGGTATTTAATCGGCTGTTGGTTGATTTGCAGATGAAGCTCAGCAATGCTTTTCGCTAATGAGCTTGTGGCTTCATACCATGAATGACAGTGAACGAAGGGATTAGTGTAAGTATTTCTTTGGTGTTCAAAAGAAAGCCCTCAATGAGGTTTAAACTCATTGGGGGCTTTTATTTGGTGCTTTCATTACTATGGGTGCAAGGTTGGTTTGTTATTCGAATAATAGCAAACGGCTTTGCGTTGTAATGAGAAGCAGCCCCACTAAAACTAATGAGTGTGAAGGGGGCTAATCACTACTTTTGTGAGTTATCTAGGCCGTGTTCCTTAAGGTAGGCTTGAATGACTTTATGGCTCTGGCTTAATATAGTTTCTGCTTCAGTAGCGTTGATGCAGTTAGGTTCTTTGACCATTTTTGGTCTATGAACGCAAATATCGAGTTGAACAGCTTGTTCTTCAGAGTGCGTAATGTACCAATTTTTGCTTCTAACTTCATCTTCAGACCTAGAACAAGCGTTAATGATAATACCGCTAATGCTACTAATAGTAGAGATGTTAAACCTTTCATAATGTATTCCTTATTATTTAAAAATTGTTAATATTGAAAATGGCCCCGATTTAATTTTGTCTTGGTGAGGCGATTATAAAGAGGCAGCCTAAGTAAAGCTTGAATTCAATTAGCAAGTGCAACAAGGTTAAAGTTTTCAATTAAAACGTCCTCTATCATTTCCTGAGGAGTACTAAAATCAAACCGTTTTCTTGGTCTGGTGTTTAGTAACCAAGCTATTTTATCCAGCTCTGCTTGGCTATGGACTGATAAGTCTTCACCCTTTGGTAAATACTGTCGGAGTAAGCCATTGGTGTTTTCATTTGAGCCGCGCTGCCAAGGAGAGTGTGGATCAGCAAAGTAGATTTTCATGTCTAAGTTTTGAGACATTTCTGAGTCTCGATCATATGTCATTGATGAGCGTAAAAAGTCAGGCAGTGTTTTCATTTGCTGTTCAAATCCTAACCGAACGTTTAAGGCCGACTTGCTTTTCATTTTACTTAGAATTAAATACCCCGTGGTACGCTCAACCAGTGTTCCTATACATGACGGGTTTTTAGAGCCGGCTATCAAATCACCTTCCCAGTGTCCTGCGACTTTTCGTTCTTCTATTTCTTCTGGACGGCAGTGAATAAGCTGGTCATCATCCACCTTCACACTATTGTAATTGCTGCTTTTAGAGCCTCTAGGGCCACGTTTAGATTTTCTGCGACGCAATGCTCTCACCATCATTTTTTTAAGCTCTCCCTTCGGGTGAGCATAAATACACCTATAAATTGTTTCGTGGCTAATCTGCATGTTTTTTTGCTGAGAATACTGCTTTTTGAGTGCGCCCGATATTTGCTCTGGAGACTATTGTTTCTCTAGCAAACAACCTTTAACGAGATTATACAGATAACTCCCTACAGCCATCTTCATTGGTTTCACACATATTTCGCGTCGAGTCTCGTACTTCTGTCGGGCACTTCTAGCGCAATAGGTTGATTTAGTAGCAACGCTATTCCTTTTCAATTCTCGGCTTATTGTCGAGGCAGAACGGTTAAGGGTTCGAGCAATTTTCCGAATGGACGAATGGTTGTTTCGCTCAATCATAATAACCGCTCGTTCTTCTGGGCTTAGGTGGTAATAAATAGTCATCAACATATTCTCCATGAAGATGTTGCACTTGCAATGTGAGTCTAAGAAGCACCCTTTTAAAATGAAAACGCGTTTTGCGCTCAAGTAAATTGTAAAAAAACCAACGAGGCTAGACCTCATTGGTTTTCATTCGTCAGCAATTTTTTCATTACTATTAAGAAGAGGCGGAGGTGCTTTAAACTAACAACATGTAGCCCTACAGTGTAATGAGTCATAGCGCTATCAACGCGCTAGTGAAGACAACGGCGGTTATTGAACTAACGTGTGGCCTTATAGGTTATGGTCAGCCCGATACTTTTTGATTGCTTCAGTGCCCTGTTGTATAACAAGTTCTGCTTCAGCAGCATTAATGCAATTAGACGATCCTTTTGTTTCAGGTTTGCTTCTACATTCTTGCGTTTGTATGCCTTGCTCTTTAGTATTTTGAACGTACCATTCTGTGGTTCTTTGTGGTTCAGAACAAGCGGCTAGTAATAATGCAGCGAACCCAACTAGTAGTAATTTAGTTAAACTTTTCATATTGTATTCTCTTAGTTAAAATTCGTTAATGTCGAAAAAATAGCTCGCTTTATTTTTGACCTTTAGGAGAAATAAAAAGTTAACTTAATTTTAAGCACAACCGCAACAGTTTAACACTTTTAGCTGGCTTGCGTTTAATTCTGAATAAACACTTAACTGTAGCTGATGTTTGGCTGTTAAGGAGTTCCATGTTTCCGCTTCAATAAATACACGCTTAACGCTTGGGCAGGTTTGTTTGATTTGTAGACCAATATCAGCGATGGCTTGTTCTAATTCGCTTCTAAAATCCACATTCATTATAAAGCTGAATTAAACGGACGTCGCTTTTGCCGTTTCAATGAAACTTATGCCCTTTGGGTATAAATAAAGCATAGTACTGACTCATATGTATGGTGCGTAATTCAATTAATGACTCTATGGCGAGCTAAATAAACGGTGCTGCAGATGATAACGGATGTTATACCATCGCAAACGTAGTTGTCCGTGCAGAGGGCAGCGCTAATAAGGGGCAAAGCCGCCGCACTTGACAGCCCTACACAATGGGGGCGTTATCTTTTCTCATCACTGAGACGCAGACAGTCATGTTATTGGCTACCAACAAGTGCATATATTACAAATCAGTGACACCATTCAGTTGGCAATGGGTATCAGGACGTTATTGACCTATAGAGTGACCTTTTAGATTGTGGTCGGTTAGATACTTTTGTATGGCGTCATGGCCTTTTCCAATAACAAGTTCGGCTTCATAAACGTTAATGCAATTTTGTGATTTTCTTAACTCCGGTTTAGCGTTACAGTCTGTTAAATTAACTGCTTGGTCGCCGGTATTTTGAATGTACCATTCGGTGGTGTGAGTTGCTTCAGAACAAGCGGCTAGTAATAATGCTGCTGTCCCAGCTAATAGTAGTTTCCCCGTATTTTTAATCATGTTCTCGTTTCCTGCGGTTAAAATTCGTTAACGCTTCAAAGCTACTCTTTTTTTCAAAGGAGGCGTTGGATGCTTGCCTGAAATTAGGTCAGTTTTGATGCTAGCATGACCATTATTGATAGTGTTGGCAGGATTAAAATAAACTGATCTATATCATTGAATTAGAATTTAAGTTTGGCTTCCATGAACAATGTATTACGTATACCCAAGGGGCATCGGCAACTGGGACTGCGTCGCCTCAAGCGCCTACTTTTGGCGCCTCAAGCGCCTACTGTTGGTGCTCTACCTCCTGCATTCATGCAGTCGTATGTTTCATTGAAACGAAAAAAACGTTTTCGTTTAATTCAGTTTTATAACAAAGATAGGTGCTGTCTTAGTTAGTGAGTGGTTGGGATGCTAATTTTGCTGATGTTTGGCTGTTAAGGCGCTCCATGCTTCCGCTTCAATAAATACACGTT
>NVSW01000105.1 GCA_002401365.1 Piscirickettsiaceae bacterium
ATAAAACACCTAATGAAGTTTACGAGACTATGCGTTTAGCTGCATAATGAGCCTGTGTCGCACTAGCGACTAAAATCCGCGAGGTAAAAGAACAAAAAGCGTTGCGAAAAGAAACTTGGCTTTTTCAGCAGAAACAATCGACTACATTTGAAATAAACCGCCAATTCCAATTTATTTTTAAAAATTTTTTACAAAAAGAACTAAAACAAACTGTCGCAAATAAAGCGATGCTAGAGGTAAAAGAATTTTTAGCTGAAATAAAAAGAGCCACGACGAAGGGCTATTTCATAAATTGGAATTTAATGTCTCAACAAGTGCCTGTCGCCGGGGTTGATCAAACAGTTTTTTTGAATACAGGTGACCTTTATTTACGGTTAGCATTGCCCGTGCTAGCGTATTTGCAACTGGAGGATGGGCAAAATTTAATGGAATGGTTGAAATGGTCATTAACAAATGATAATGCTGTTTTACTCATCGAACATGCTGATAGCTTGTTAAAGGCTGTCTGATCACTAAAAAAGGTGTATTTTGCCGAAGATAGTTTAGTTAATCATCGATTGAACGCTATAAAATAGTGTCGTATCCATTTAAAATAACCCCTTCATATACTATTAACCAATTGGCAAGCTTATGATTATTAAACCTAAAACACGTGGCTTTATTTGCACTACATCACATCCAAAAGGCTGTGCAGCTAATGTCCAACAGCAAATTGAAGTAACGCAACAGCTTGGTAGTATTGAAAATGGCCCTAAAAATGTATTAGTGATAGGGTCTTCTAGTGGTTATGGCTTGGCGTCTAGAATTTCTGCCGCATTCGGTTCTGGTGCGGCAACAATAGGTGTGTTTTTTGAAAAGCCCGGCACAGAAAGAAAAACAGGTTCAGCAGGTTGGTACAACACTGCTGCTTTTGATGAACAGGCTAAAAATGCTGGTTTATATGCAAAGCATATCAATGGCGATGCGTTTTCAAAGGAGGCTAAGCAAAAAGCAATTGAACTGATCAAAAAAGATTTAGGACAAGTTGACTTGGTTGTCTATTCATTGGCGTCTCCCGTTAGGAAGTTACCCGATACCGGTGAGCTTGTGCGTTCATGCCTTAAACCAATTGGAAAGGTTTATCGTTCAACAGCAATTGATACTAATAAAGATACGATTATAGAAACCGAGGTTGAGCCAGCCACTGAGCAAGAAGTACAAGATACCATTACGGTAATGGGTGGTGAGGACTGGGAATTATGGATGAATGCACTCACTGATGCAGACGTTCTTGCACCGGGCTGTAAATCAGTAGCATACAGTTATATTGGAACATCGCTAACCTGGCCTATCTATTGGGATGGTGCCTTAGGCAAGGCGAAAATGGATTTAGATCGTGCTGCAAAAACGATTAATGCCAAGCTAAAGGCAAATCAGGGGAGTGCTAATGTTGCCGTATTAAAGTCAGTGGTAACGCAAGCGAGTTCTGCTATTCCTGTTATGCCGTTATACATTTCAATGGTCTTTAAAATTATGAAGGAAGCGGGTATTCATGAAGGCTGTATTGATCAGATTAATCGTTTATTTAGAACGCAGTTATACAATAACCAAGGTGATAAAAATTTAGACGATACTAATAGAATTAGGTTAGATGATTGGGAGTTGCGTGATAATGTACAGCAAGAATGTCGCGAAATTTGGCCTAAAGTTACAACCGAAAATCTCTTTGAGTTAACTGATTATGCTAGTTATAAAGATGAGTTTCTGGAATTATTTGGTTTTAATAAACCATCTGTTGATTACCAACAAGATGTTGATACAGTCGTTAATTTCGACGTCGAAACACTTTAACCTACACAAAAGGACTTTAAGCCGCATAGTCGAACTATATTTGGCTATAAGGTGGTTTTATTATGGGAAGAAAAGAAGCACATATTATCGTACTGGGAAATGAAAAAGGTGGTACGGGAAAATCTACCTTGGCTATGCATATTGTTGTTGGTTTATTGGATGCAGGTAAAAAAGTAGCCGTTATTGATTTAGATGCTCGTCAAAAAAGTGTGGCTCGCTACCTACAGAATCGCCAAACTTTTATGGCAAACGGAGGCACTAAAGTGGTTATGCCAGAATTTTCTGTTATTTCACAATCAGAGGCACCGATGCTTAAGGATCGTGAGTTGGAGGACCAAAAAAGCATCATCAAAGCCTTGAGTGAATATCGAGAAAAAATGGATTTTGTGGTGTTTGACTGCCCTGGGAACGATACTTACTTGTCGCGCTTAGCGCATGCGTTGGCGGACACGCTAGTAACGCCGTTGAACGATAGTTTTATTGACTTGGATTTATTGGGCGAGGTGTCGCCAACAGACTATCAAGTAAAGAAACTGAGCTTTTACAGTGAAATGGTATGGGATAGTCGAAAATTTCGTTCTGCTAGCGGTAAGCCACCAATGGACTGGGTGGTAACACGTACGCGGTTAGCCTCGTTAGACTCAAGGAATAATAAACGGGTACACTTGGCGTTAAAATCATTACAAAAACGGATTATGTTTCGTTATGTGCCGGGCTTGTATGAGCGGGTTATATACAAAGAACTTTTCCCTAGCGGTTTAACTATATTGGACCTTGAAAAAGTAAACAGCATGTCACATGTTGCTGCAAGGCAAGAAGTTAGGACATTAATAGATAATTTAAATTTAATATAATAGTTGATGGAATCGTTGCTAACACATAAGCAACAGACCCTGGTGATTCAGGAAACAGAGAAATACATCGATTTGGCAGGCGACATTTTCCAGCAAACGTACCCGATGATTGCTGTGCAGTTTGACTTAACTGGCCACACTATCGGCATGTATAAGAAATATAGAAATAGCCGCGTTATACGATATAACGCGGCTATTTTTTTAAAATATTTTTCTGATAATTTATCCGCTACCGTGCCCCATGAAGTAGCACACTATATTGTTGATGTTAATAGTAGACGTAAAAAAGTGCGACCGCACGGGCTTGAGTGGCAAGCAATTATGGCCGGGTTCGGTGCAGATGCCAGCCGAACGGCACAGTATGACTTAACAGACATTCCTAAACGGAACTACACCACGCTACCGTACCGCTGTGACTGCCAAGTGCACCAGTTGGGTATACGACGGCATAATAAAATTGCCAAACAACACAGCCAGTATTTCTGCCGACTGTGTGGTGAACAGCTAGTTGCGGTATGAAATGGTTCGTATACATCATAGAAGCCAGTGATAATAGTTACTATACCGGCATCACCACCGACTTGAAGCGACGTTTTCAACAACACTTGAACGGCTCAGGTGCTAAATACTTCAATGGCCGCGTGCCAATAAGTATTGTTTATTCAGAAGCAGGGCATGATAGAAGCAGCGCCAGTATTCGTGAGGCGCAGATAAAAAAACTAACGCGAACGGAAAAAGAAAAATTAGTGAGCGCTTGAATTTGTAATATAGACCACCATATCAACGTTAACGATGTTAACTAATACTAGCCATGTCCGGGACGATTAAAATTGTTTGCTCATATTGCGATACCGTTAATAAATTACCGGCTGATAAGCTAAATGCAGGCGGTAAATGCGGGAAATGTAAAAAGAAATTGTTTGCTGGTAAGGCGGTAACGCTAACATCAGCAAATGCACAACGGCATTTGGAACAAAGTGATATTCCAGTAGTGGTGGATTGTTGGGCGGGTTGGTGTGGGCCATGTAAATCATTTGCGCCTACATTTGATCAGGCGGTTAAAAAGCTAGAACCCAAGTTGCGATTTGCTAAGTTAGATACTGAAAATGAACAGCGACTGGGAGCACGTTTTAAAATACAAAGTATTCCCACATTACTGGTATTCAAAAATGGTAAAGAAGTTGCTAGGCAAGCAGGGGTAATGAGTTTATCGCAATTTGAAGCATGGTTAAAACCATATGCTGGATAACGTCACTTTTAGTGCTGTACTGTTGAGCCAGTAGCTTTGTCAGAGCTGAACAACAACTCGATATCAATGGCATCAAACTGGTAGTGCTGGTTGCAAAATTCACAATCAGCCTCTACGGCGCCTTTTTCTTCCAATAAAAGCAGCAAATCCTTGTGTCCAAGCGTTATCAAGCTCTTTTCTACTTTCTCTCTTGAGCAATCGCACTTAAAGGTAACAGCTTGTGGCTCATATAAGCGAACGGTTTCGTCATGAAACAATCGGCGAATCACCTCTTCAGAACTTAAACCCAATAATTCATTATTTGTGATGGTGCCAGCCAACATTTCCACCCTTTGCCAATCGGCTAATTCGCCATTGTGAGCGGGTAATTCTTGTAATAACAAGCCCACTGCGCGTTCGCTATTTACAGCAAACCAAAGCCGTGTTTTAAGTTGTTCCGACTGTATAAAATAAGCTTGTAGCGTTTCTGCGAGTGATTCACCCTCAATGCTCACAATACCTTGATATGCTTTGCCTTCTGTCGGCTTTAACGTCAGCGTTAACAAGCCATCGCCTATTAAAGACGGTAACTTTCCATGACTAATGTCGCCAGACCAATGCGCAAGTCCCCGTACAGTTTGTTGCTGATTCGCTTGGGCAACCAACATATTCATTGGGCCATTACCTTGTAATTGCATAATTAACGAGCCATCAAATTTTAAAGTAGCAGATAACAACAAAGACGCAGCCAGTGCTTGGCCAAGTTGTTCGGCAATAATGTCAGGGTAATTATGTTTCTCAAGTGAGGCCTGAAAACTTGTATCTAACGAAACGAGTTCACCGCGAATACCTAAATTTTCAAATATAAAACGAAATAATTGGTCTTTGTTAATGGTCAAATTGAGGGTGTTAAATTGTAAATAAGAGGAAGCGTTATTGTATCAAAATGGTAGTAGATTTAATGCAATGCTTATAACGCAGCCGGCAATGAGGCATAGCCTTTGAGAGGTTGCGCTACTTCGTGTTTAGATTTTCCGCCTTGCTCAGCTGCACGCTTTTACGCAAACAAAACAAGCGATTTTTTGAATTGTCCGCTGGCGCTATTGGTTACGAATTTTAACTGCAACAACCATGACCATCGGAGAACACGCCAGAATATTCCACTTCCCCTGACAATCGTTTTAA
The DNA here is from genome assembly GCA_002401365.1 of Piscirickettsiaceae bacterium. Lineage (GTDB taxonomy): Bacteria > Pseudomonadota > Gammaproteobacteria > Methylococcales > Cycloclasticaceae > Cycloclasticus. The sequence goes on from NVSW01000105.1 coordinate 5,098, forward strand.
ATAATAGTCGGCGTTTTCTTTGAAAACGGTCATGCAATATGGGCATTTACAAAAATATACAGTTTCACCGTTGTGGCTAAGTGTTACTGTTTGATCTATTGGTTTTTCCGCCAAACAACTTGGGCATACAACAAGGTTTTCAGTCTCATTTAGTAATGTTTCAGGGTTGCTATCGAACACGACAGCACATCCATCACAACAAAATGAATATTTTTTATTTTTGTATTTTCGGGTGGCGATATTCTTTTCAATAACACCTAACCTAACGAGTGAACAACCGCATGTAGGGCAAATTAAAGTTTTCATTGTTTGGTTCCGTATACGGTTTTTTATATCTAACGTCGTAATTCACCGGCGTCAAAAAGGCATGCTGAGGCGGGAGCGACGCCTTTTACGTCCGAATGACATTGCTTTATTAGGCGCTTGCTAAGGTTCACTAAACATTTCGAGGAATAAATTGGCGCATAAAATGGCAATTCCTAGAAGCAGGCCGCCTATCCCAATATAAGTAAGCATCTCCGTCATAATATGATGGTGGGCAGCACTTCTACCGATTGACGGTGAAAGAATAAACATCGTGAACCATGACAATGGGTATAACCCACCAAACCCGATCAAAATAGACGTGGTTTTTTTTAACGTCCTTTTAAGAGAGGAAAACATTGTGAGCAGAACTAAGCCTATAGAGAATGCAGCTATCCCCGTTGCATGGAAATGTGTTCTTTGAGCATACCGCCATATTTTGCCGTTGCTTTTATCATCATGCACATCTGGATGTAATGCTACACCTTCTGATATATAGGACTGTATGGAATCCTCAGCAACACCGAAACCAATGCCTAACCCTACTCCAAATATT
>NVSW01000106.1 GCA_002401365.1 Piscirickettsiaceae bacterium
ACACTTGTAAACTGCGCTTTTTCGCCTCTTTTTGCCTCGCCTAAAGCGCCTACTGTTGGTGCTCTCACGAAAACTGACTCTCGTGCAAAGGCCTCAATCCAATTATCAAATTTGTACGGGCGCCTTTAAATTTAATTAATAGCCAATAGTTCAACATCAAAAATTAAGGTTGAACCGGCTGCAATTTTTCCTGTGGATTGATTGCCATAAGCAAGCTTACTGGGGATAAAAAAGCGAGTTTTGTCACCAATTACCATCAGTTGCAAGCCCTCTGTCCAACCTTTTATTACTCTGTTGAGTGGGAAAGTTGCTGGTTCACCGCGTTCTACAGAGCTATCAAACACGGTGCCATCAATGAGTGTGCCGTGGTAATGAACAGTTACTTTATCTGTTGCTTTTGGGTGCGCTGTATTGTCACCCGTTTCAATAACCTTAAACTGAAGCCCCGATGCGGTAGTTTTAACACCCTCCTCCGTAGCATTTTTTGCTAAAAATTCATTTCCCGCTTGGATGTTTTCGGTAGACCCCGCTGAACGTGTTGAAACTCGCTGAAATATATAATAAACCGCAGCTATGAGGATAATAATAAGGACAATTTTCATAATGTAATTACTTAATAATGGCTAATTTAGAAATGACTTTTTTTACACCGCTGATAGTTCTTGCTAACCGAACAGCACGTGATACTTGTGATGATGATTTTACATGACCGTGCAATGTTACGACACTACGATATGTATCCACGTTAATATCAAAAGCATCTATTTCGTTGTCTTTAATTAATGTCGTTTTTACACTTGCCGTGATGCTGGCATCTTCCGTAATAACACCAAAAGGTCTTGCATCTGTACCAATCACATAGCCACCAACGCCGGCTCCTCCTATCAATGCCGCGGTACAACCGTTTAATAGAAATAATGTTAGTAAATAGCTTAGTATTAGGCGCTTGTTCATTGTTTTGTTCTTTAGTTGTTTGTTTATGGACTGGTTCTTGTTGTTAAGTGTAGTAGATAAGAGGTTTATTTGGCTTGTTCATTACGTTTTTTCAACTGCCGAAGCTTTGCAGAAATTTTGATCTCAAGCCCACGTTCTACTGGTTCATAAAACGTTTGGTTCGCCAGTTCCACGGGTAAATAAGTTTCTCCTGCTGCAAACGCGTTATCTTCATTATGCGCATAACGATAACCTGCATGATAGCCCTCATCTTTCATCAACTGCGTCGGCGCATTACGTAAGTGATGTGGAACGTCTAAACTACCCGTTTTTTTGATAACAGACTCCACGGCATTGTACGCCTTATACACGGCATTACTCTTAGCCGCGCAAGCTAAATAAATAACTGCTTGCGCTAATGAAAGCTCTCCTTCTGGACTACCTAACCGTTCTTGTGTTTGCCATGCATTCAGGGCTATTTGTAATGCACGCGGATCTGCATTACCAATGTCTTCTGAGGCAATACGTACGATACGTCTCGCAACATATAAAGGGTCACAACCGCCGTCTAACATGCGTTTCAACCAATAAAGTGAAGCATCTGGATCACTTCCACGCACCGATTTATGTAGCGCTGAAATTTGGTTATAAAAATCTTCACCTTTATTATCAAAACGCCTAAGGCCACCACTAACAACATTATTAACAATGTCTGCAGTAATGGTTTTAGTTTGGGATTCTGCTGGAATCAGCTTAACGCTTAATTCAAGGTAATTGAGAAGCCGGCGAGCATCACCATCAGCAGCGCTTAGCAGACGTTCTTCGGCATCATTATCAAGTTGGATAGACAGCTCTTGCAAACCACTATTTTTATCACCTAGACTATTTTTTAGAATAATTGATAAATCGTTTTTATGTAACGATTTAAGGGTGTACACGCGCGCTCTTGATAATAAAGCATTGTTCAATGAAAAAGATGGGTTCTCCGTCGTCGCACCAATAAAGGTAAATAACCCCGCTTCAACATATGGCAAAAATGCATCTTGTTGCGACTTATTGAAACGATGGACTTCATCTACAAATAAAATAGTATTTTTTTGATGATGAATTTGGTTGTATTCTGCTTGTTCCACTGCTTGGCGAATATCCTTCACTCCAGCCAACACGGCTGACAAGGCAATAAACTCGGCATCAGCTTGGTTAGCAATAATACGGGCTAAGGTGGTTTTACCAACGCCCGGTGGCCCCCAAAGAATAAGCGAATGTAAAAGCCCAGAAGTAATTGCTTCGTACAAGGGCTTTCCAACTGCAAGCAAATGCTGTTGTCCTGCAAAGGTTTCAAGCGTGCTAGGTCTAAGCTTATCGGCTAGAGGTTCAGCTGATAACATAATTCAACGTTTACTGTTCTTCAAATACATCAGCACCTTCGGGTACTTTAAACTGGAAGTCTGCGGCGTCGATAGGTGTATGTTTTCCGATATGATTAAAAAGTAGCCGCGTTGTTTGGCCAAAATTATCTTGTAAAATCATTTTTGATAAATCACCTCTATATAACCCTATTTCAATGAATTCAAACGAACTTGCGTCGCCTTTTGGGGTTAGCTTTACCCAATCAATATCATCATTTTTATCCATATTTTCGATTGAAAATATGTTTTCAACTGGCGTGTCACTAACAAATATTGACAGTGGTGAGGAGTTTAAAGATTCAGAAATTTTACGAATGCTGACTTGCTCCAAATCTTCGTCATAAATCCATATTTTAATACCGTTAGAAACAATTTGTTGTTCGTAGGGTTCTATATAACGCCAGTCAAACATACCCGGTTTTTTAATTTTAAATGTTCCCGTTGCCGAACGAATATCGCTACCATTCCCACTAACAATAATTTGAGTAAATTGGCCGCTCATTTGACTGAGCTTGGTCAAAAAAGACTGTAGTTTTTGTTCACTAGACTCTGCCTGAGAAAAGCCAGAACAAAGCAATAATATGAATACATTAAGTTTTAAATACATAACATGTCGTGTTTATAATTCAGGAGGGGGCGGTGCGAGTACTTCACGTGAACCATTAGCTTGTGCCTCACTGACGACACCTGCTTTTTCCATTTCTTCGATCATTCGAGCGGCTCGGTTATAACCAATCTTTAATTGCCGTTGCACACCTGATATGGACGCTCTGCGAGTTTCAGTAACTATACGTAGGGCTTGGTCATACAATTCGTCCATATCCTCAGAAGACTCACCGTAACCACCATTATCCTGCCCTTCAGAGGCGGTTAAAATGCCTTCTATATAATTTGGCTTACCCATTTTTTTAAGCTGTCTAACGACTTTGTGCACTTCATGGTCATCAACAAACGCACCATGAACACGTTGCGGCATGCCAGAGCCTGGCGGTAGGTAAAGCATATCACCATTACCCAATAATGACTCTGCCCCAGATTGGTCAAGGATAGTCCTAGAATCAATTTTTGAAGATACCTGAAAAGCAATTCGTGAAGGTATATTGGCTTTAATCAAGCCGGTTAATACATCCACTGAAGGACGTTGCGTTGCTAATACTAAGTGCAGGCCAGATGCCCGCGCTTTTTGTGCTAATCTGGCGATCAACTCTTCTACCTTTTTACCAACTACCATCATCATATCTGCTAACTCATCAATAATAATAACGATTTGTGGTAACTCAGTTAAGGTGCTGGGCTGCTCTTCATCCAAGAATGGCGTTGGTTCCCACATTGGATCGGTAATAGGTTTACCTTCTTTAATGGCGTCGCTAATTTTTTTGTTATAACCGGCTAAGTTTCGCACCCCCATTAACGACATTAACTTATAACGTCGCTCCATTTCAGCTACCGACCAACGTAAAGCGTTAGACGCTTGTTTCATATCCGTGACAACAGGCGTTAGTAAATGGGGAATACCATCATAGACAGACAATTCAAGCATTTTAGGATCGATCATAATCATTCTTACTTGATCGGGCGTTGCTTTATATAACAAGCTTAGAATCATCGCGTTAATAGCAACAGATTTGCCAGAACCGGTGGTCCCTGCCAGAAGTAGATGCGGCATTTTACTAAGATCGGCTACGGTTGGATTACCTGAAATATCCTTGCCTAATACCAGTGTTAGTGGTGATGTAGATTTTTCATACGCTTCGGACGAAAGAATTTCACTAAGCCGGACCATTTCACGCGACTCATTAGGAATTTCTAAACCAATATATGGCTTGCCAGGAATCACCTCTACAACACGAACACTGTGGGTAGAAAGCGACCTTGCTAAATCTTTTGCTAAACCACTAATTCGGCTTGCTTTAATACCCGCAGCAGGTTGAATTTCAAAACGAGTAATAACGGGGCCTGGTAACACGGCTACCACGGTAACATCCACGCCAAAATCTTGTAATTTAAGCTCCACCAATTTCGACAGCGCTTCTAATGCTTCAGCCGAATAACCTTCGACGTGTTCACCTGGCAAATCCAATAATGCAAGTGCCGGTAATGTTTTTGTACCGTTGTCTTCAAACATTGATGTTTGGCGCTCTTTATCTAATCGCTCACTGGGCTTTACGTTACGAATCGTTGGCTCAATACGGGCTTTCGGCTTGCCGGCAAATCTTGCAGATTTAGTTAAGAACGTATCGCCTCGTTTTCTTTTAGCTTTAACGGATACTTTTCGTTCTTTACTGTCATTAATGTAATTTTTTGTTATCCCGAATAATTTTAGCGTGAACATACCAAGCTTATCCATTAATCCAAGCCAAGATAGACCTGTTGATAGCGTTACGCTGATTAAAAATGTACTGAATAAAACCAATGTAGCCCCTTGAAAGGCAAATAATTGAATTAATAAATCACTTATTTCTATACCAATAATGCCACCCGGTGAATTAGGTAGACTGATCCAGTTTTGGTAATAATGCATATCAAGCAAACCTGCACCTGATATAAGAAAAAAAACAAAACTAACCCAACGAATAATTTGATGTGAAAATATGGCGGGGTTTTTCGATTTTGTATCCGTCAAAAACATCCAAGCACTGTTGAATAACATCAGTGGAAAAGTAAACGCCATTAACCCCACAAAGGACAGCATGAAGTCCGTTATCCATGCACCAACGACACCGGTGGCATTTGTTACCAGTTGCCCTGCACCATGATGAGTCCAACCAGGATCCTCAACATTAAAGGTAAATAAAGCACCTAAAAGAAAGACACCCAAAGCAACCAAAAAGAAAAAAGCAGACTCTTTTAAAAGCTTGATAACTTTTTGATGCGCATCTGACGGTGGAAGTGTTTTAATATCCATTAATAGTTATGTGGTTTCTAGGTTGGCTTTGCAACTATTTGTTATATAAAAGTATTTATTGCTTTATCAAACAAGGATTTGACTGTCTCTTATGTTAACAGCATTTTTAATAATTTCGTCATTTTCGAGACAATTTTTTGCCGCTAATCGGTTAATATATTTGGGTAACACATGTGCCAAGGCTTGTGTCGCAGTTCTTGGTACAGCACCTGGCATATTCGCTACACAAAAGTGGGTAACACCCTCTACAACATACGTTGGCACATCATAATTTGTGGCTTTGGTTGTTGCTATACAACCACCTTGATCAACAGATATATCTATAACGACAGAGCCTTTTTTCATACTTTTAATATGCTTCCGAGTAACCAGTTTTGGTGTTTTCTTCCCCGTCACCAATAAAGCACCAATTATAAGGTCTGTTGTAGGGATTGAGTTGAGACACTCGTCAATATTAGAACTTATTTTAATCCCAGCTTGTTGTGATTTTAAAAGAGCAAGTGCCGCATCGCTACAATCATAAGTGAATACGTTTGCCCCCATTGAATGAGCTAAAATGGCTGCTTGTCTTCCCGCAGAACCAGCACCTAATATAAGAACATTACCTTTTTCAGATTGTTCAAGCCCCCCTATTAATATGCCAGAGCCACCGTGTTGCAAATGCAATAAGTTAACACCTATTTGCACAGCAAGT
>NVSW01000107.1 GCA_002401365.1 Piscirickettsiaceae bacterium
AAATGTATAAAATTCAAACATTAAATAATATTTCAGTAAAAGGCCTGGAAAAATTTCCACGGGACAAATACGAGGTTGCGTCTGAGATGCAATCACCAGATGCGTATATGTTGCGTTCGCTAAAGTTACATGATATGGATATTCCAAAGAGCGTCTTGGCAATTGGACGTGCCGGAGCCGGTGTTAATAATATTCCAATCGATAAAATGAATGCTATTGGTGTGCCGGTTTTTAATGCGCCGGGTGCTAATGCTAATGCAGTTAAAGAGCTTGTATTAACGGGGATGTTGTTGGGTTGCCGTAATATTTGCCAAGCTTGGGAATGTGCAAAAAACCTGCAGGGTAGTGATGAATCAATTGCGAAAGAGGTTGAGCACGTTAAAAAGAACTTTGTAGGCTTTGAACTTCCTGGCCGTACGTTAGGTGTTATTGGCCTGGGTGCTATTGGCACATCGGTAGCAAACACGGCACAAGATTTAGGCATGAACGTCGTTGGTTATGACCCCGCTATTACCGTGGAACGTGCGTGGCAACTATCATCATCAATTGGAGCTGCTAACACAGTGGATGAACTGTTATCGCAATCAGACTTTGTAACTATCCACGTACCATTTAACGAAGGAACTAAAAACTTAATTAACGCGAGTCGTATTAGCACTATGAACGACAATGCAATTATTTTAAATTTCTCAAGAAATGGCATTGTGAACGATGAAGATGTTGTTGCCGCTTTAGACGCTGGTAAACTGTATGCGTACATTTGTGATTTCCCAAGTAACTTATTAAAAGATCATCCTAGAGTTATTACGTTGCCTCACTTAGGAGCCTCTACTGCGGAAGCTGAAGAGAACTGTGCGATTATGATTGCAAATCAACTCAAAGACTTTCTTGAGAATGGCAATATTAAAAATTCAGTAAACTTTCCAGCGGTAAAAATGCCTCGAGCCGGCGGTTATCGTCTTGCTATTGCCAACTCAAATGTACCGAATATGGTGGGTCAAATATCTAGCATATTAGCGGATGCTGGACATAATATTTTGGACCTATTGAATAAGTCGCGTGGTGATTTGGCTTATACATTATTGGATGTTGAAACAGAGGTGACGGCAGAGATCTTGGCTAAGATAGCTGAAATTGACGGTGTGTTAACAGTCAGGGCTTTATAAGCATTATTAAAATGAGTATTGATAAGTCACTATCTGATTTACGTGATGCCATTGATGAGCTTGATGGCCAGCTGCTAACGCTTTTTAATAAGCGCGCTCGTTTAGCTCAGGATGTGGCTCATATTAAAATAGCTGAGGGTGAGCAAACAGATTTTTATCGCCCAGATAGAGAAGCCATTGTATTAAGAAAAGTTAAGCAAAATAACCCTGGCCCTCTTGATAGTGAGCATGTTGCACGGATTTATCGTGAACTAATGTCATCTTGCTTAGCGTTAGAAAAGCCTTTAACGGTTGCGTTCCTAGGGCCGTCAGGAACCTTTACCCAAGAAGCGGCTCTTAAACATTTTGGCCATGCAGTAAATACAGCCGAAATGGCGACCATTGCCGATATCTTTCTAGCCGTTGAAACAGGTGGTGCTCATTACGGTGTAGTGCCTGTTGAAAACTCTACCGAGGGGGTTATTACCCATACGTTGGATAACTTTATCAAATCATCGCTGCATATATGCGGTGAAGTGGCGCTGCGTATTCATCATCACTTACTTTCACATGCTAACAATTTAGCTGATATTAATATTGTGTATTCGCATCAGCAATCACTTGGGCAGTGCCGCCAGTGGTTAGCAACACATATTCCCTCAGTCGAAACTATAGCGGTCAGTAGCAATGCCGAAGCAGCAAGGTTGGCGTCTGAAACGGAGGGTTCAGCAGCCATAGCAGGTGAAATGGCGGCGGAAATATACCAGCTGGATAAGCTAGCAAGTCATATTGAAGATGAAGCGCATAATACGACGCGCTTTTTGGTTATAGGCGAACGGGAAATACCCGCTACCGGTGACGATAAAACGAGCATGATGATCTCGACTAAAAATGTTGCAGGCGCTTTGCAAGGTGTTTTAGCGCCTTTTGCCTATGCAGGTATTAGCCTAAATAAAATTGAGTCACGGCCCTCTCGTCAAGGTGCATGGGAGTATGTTTTTTTTGTTGATATTGATGGCCATAAAGATGATGAGAATGTAGCCAAGGTTTTGAAAGAGTTGGAGCCTAATGTCAACTTTTTAACGGTTCTAGGCTCTTACCCAAAAGCTGTTATCTAAATTTTACTGAGCTATTGGACTATTTAGATGCGACGTAAAAGCAAATTGTTTGATTTAGCGATAGCCGCGGTTAATGGGTTGAAGCCATATCAAGCGGGCAAACCTATTGAAGAGCTAGAGCGTGAACTTGGTTTAAAAAACATTATTAAGCTAGCATCAAATGAGAATCCTAAGGGGCCAAGCAATAGAGTAAAAACGGTTATTAAACAGGCTACTGACGATATTTCGTTATATCCGGATAGTAATGGGTTTTATTTGAAGCAAGCGCTGGCCGCTAAGTATTCTGTTGCGACTGAGATGTTTACCTTGGGTAACGGCTCAAATGATGTACTAGACATCATAGCTAGAGTGTTTCTTGGTCCGGGGCGTGAAGCAGTATATTCGGAACATGCTTTTGTTGTTTATTCGATAGCGACACAGTCTGTGAGCGCAACTTCAAGAATTTCAGCGGCGTTACCAGAGGGTTCAGAACAACCTTATGGGCATGATTTAGTGGCAATGCGTGAGCTGGTTTGTGAGCAGACATCAGTAGTGTTCATTGCAAACCCAAATAATCCAACTGGAACGTGGCTTAAAACAGCTGAGTTGGAGCGTTTTATTAAAGAACTTCCTGCACATGTTATTGTGGTACTGGACGAGGCATATTGCGAATATAGCGAAAAATATGACGATACAGCCACGATAAATTGGTTACAACGGTATCCTAATTTAATTATTACGCGAACATTTTCTAAGGCCTATGGGCTTGCTGGTTTAAGAGTGGGTTACTCGATTAGCCACCCTGATATCGCTAATGTATTAAACCGCGTAAGGCAACCCTTTAATGTTAACTCTTTGGCACTAGTTGCAGCTCAAGCAGCGTTGGAAGATGAAGGCTATATTAAGCAAACGAGAGAGCTCAATAAACGTGGAATGCAACAACTTGAGAAAGGCTTTTCTGAGTTAAATTTAAGTTACATCCCTTCATTAGGCAACTTTATTTCAGTTGATGTTGGGAAAAATGCAGCAACTATATACAGTAAGTTGCTATGCGAAGGTGTTATTGTCAGGCCAATTTCTGAGTATGGTTTGCCAAGGCATTTAAGAGTATCTGTCGGTCTTGCAGAGCAGAACCATCAGCTGTTGCAAGCACTAAAAAAGGTGATGCTTGATGTTTAATAAAATGTGTATCATTGGGGTTGGTCTTATTGGCGGTTCTATTGCGCGGGCTTCGCGTAAAAATAAACTATGTAAAAGCATTGTCGGTGTTGGGCGACATCTTGAAAATCTAGAAAAAGCTGTTGAATTAGGTGTTATTGATAGTTACACGACAGATATAGAGCGCGCAGTTATAGGTGCTGACCTTGTCGTTGTTTGTACGCCCGTCGGTTCTTTTACAGATGTTTTTACCAGCTTAAAGTTAAATTGGTCAGAGGATTGTCTCTATACAGATGTGGGCAGTACAAAAGGGAGCGTAGTGAATGCTTTGCAGCAGGTATTTGCTGAGTTGCCTGCTAATTTTGTTTTGGCGCACCCCATAGCGGGTTCAGAAAATAATGGCGTTGAAGCGTCAATTGATTCCTTGTTTTCTGCTAAGCGAACAATAATTACACCGATTGGATCAGTGACTAATGACTCAGCAATACAACAGTGTAAAAAGTGGTGGGAAGGAATGGGGGCTTCGGTCACAGAAATGACCGTTGAGCATCACGATGAGGTATTAGCGGCGACAAGTCACTTGCCGCACGTCATTGCATTTGCATTGGTAGAGCTTTTAAGAAATAAGGAAGATAAAAAGGATATTCTTAAGTATGCGGCTGGGGGCTTCAAGGACTTTACTCGTATAGCGTCAAGCGATCCAGATATGTGGGCAGATATTTGCATGGCAAATGCCAATCAAATTGTAGGTCTTTTAGATGAATTTCAAAAGCTTAACCAAGGTATCTCATCTTTAATAGAGTCTGGAGATAGGCAAGGTTTACGTGATGTATTTAAATCGGCACAGACGACACGAAATAATTATTTAAAACTTCAAGAGAATAGATAACGACGGAATGAATACTTTTTTGACAAAAGTAAGCTCGGGTTTAACAGGTGCCTTTCGCGTACCGGGTGATAAGTCTATCTCCCACCGTGCAATTATGCTTGGTAGCCTAGCCGAGGGCGTTACAAATGTTAGTGGTTTTCTAGAAGCGGAAGATGCACTTGCCACACTTAAAACTTTTCAAAGTATGGGCGTTAAAATTGAACGTTTAGGTGAAGGCCGTGTGCGTATTCACGGTGTTGGTTTAAAGGGGTTGAAAAAACCAATGGCTGAGTTGTACATGGGAAATTCGGGCACCTCAATGCGGTTGCTAGCCGGTTTGTTATCGGGTCAGGGGTTCAACACCGTTTTAACGGGCGATAGGTCCCTTAGTAAGCGGCCGATGAAACGCGTACTTGACCCATTAAAACGAATGGGCGCAGAAATAGACAGTAATGAAAATGGCACAGCGCCGTTGAAAATTAATGGTAACACCTCTCTAACGGCAATTGAATATGATATGCCTATTGGTAGTGCGCAAGTTAAGTCGTGTATCTTATTAGCGGGGCTATACGCTGATGGGATCACAAAGGTGACTGAGCCTGTAGTCACGCGGGATCATACAGAGCAGATGTTAAAGGGCTTTGGTTATAGCGTTGAACGTAATGGCAGCACAATTTCTTTAAAAGGCGGTGGGCAATTAACAGCAACCAATATTGATGTGCCAGGTGATATTTCCTCGGCTGCATTTTTAATAGTAGCAGCCTTAATTACACCGGACTCGGAGATAACCATTGAGCACGTTGGTATTAACCCAACCAGAACAGGTGTTATCAGTATTTTAAAAGCCATGGGTGCAAATATTGTGCTGTTGAATGAGCGTCTTATTGGCGGCGAAAAGGTGGCGGATATTCGGGTTCAGTCTAGTCAATTAACAGGCATTGTTATTCCAGAAAAATTTGTTGCATTAGCGATAGATGAATTCCCAGTAATTTTTATTGCCGCTGCATGTGCGCAAGGAACTACTGTATTAACGGGTGCAGAAGAATTACGGGTAAAGGAAAGCGATAGGATACAAAGTATGGCTGAAGGAATGGCTGCGCTTGGAATAGATGCTGTTGCTACGAATGATGGCATGATCGTCCAAGGTGGCGATATTAAAGGTGGTGTTGTCGAAAGTCATGATGACCATCGTATTGCGATGTCATTTGCAGTGGCAGGGTTGAGGTCACAGGAGGGTGTTCAAGTTAATAATTGTGAAAATGTGAACACGTCATTTCCAGGTTTTGTCGAACTTGTGTCAAATTGCGGTTTTAACATGGTTGCCAAATAGCACGATGAACCTAGATGTGCCCGTATTAACCATTGATGGGCCAAGTGGTTCTGGAAAAGGAACTATTTCAAAACGACTGGCAACAAAGCTTGCTTGGCATTACCTTGATAGCGGTGCGTTATATAGAACACTTGGTATTGCCGCAATCAAAAATGGAGTGGACCTGAATGATGAGCAGCGACTATTTGCGTTGGCAAATAAAGTGTCTCTTGAATTCAAAAAAAACGCCAAAAAAGAATGGGTTGTTTTATTAGATGATAAGGAAGTACAGCGGCAACTCCAAACCGAAGAGGTGGGAGATGCTGCGTCAAAAATTGCGATTTTTCCAAAG
>NVSW01000108.1 GCA_002401365.1 Piscirickettsiaceae bacterium
CATTGCCCCAAGTGCTGCAGGCATGGATACTGAAAGCCTAAAACAATACACGTGCCCCACTCCCCTACCCGTTATGGTATTTCATAATACTGACGACTCCCACTTTGAAGGCTTTGGCAAACAGGCGGCTGATTGGTGGGCCAACTGCAACCAATGTAGTAACGAAACAACTGAACCCGACCAATTCGGTTGCCGCGCCTATAAAAGCTGTTCCGCGTCAGCAAAAACGTACTTTTGCGAAGGCCCAGGAAACCACTCAACCTGGCCAGACAAGAATAGTGTAATGATTGATTTTTTCATCAACCATCAACATCAAACACCGTGAAGCAACACCTCTTAAGTATTTTATACATGGGCATTGCCGGCGTCCTATTCTGGCTTTTTCTACCTGCAAAATACACAGTGAATATGCCCATACAGTTTGCAAATTCATATACTGAGCAAGAAACGCTTGAACAACTCGTCGTTGCTGATGGCTATGAAATATCAATTTTTGCTAACGACTTAAGCAATGCTCGCGCGCTAATAACAACCGACAATAATGACCTTATCGTCTCTAGGCCCAACAGTGGCACATTGACGTTGGTCTATCAAGACAGCGACCAAAATGGCCGTTCAGATGGTCAAAAATTATTGCTCAAAGGTTTAAACAAACCCCATGGCATAGCCCTTCATGACGGCTGGTTATACATTGCCGAAACGAATGCTGTACTACGTATTCAATACGACAGTCAACAACGCAAATTCATTGGCATACCACACTATATCATTCGCGATAGCTTCCCAGGTGGCGGCAACCATTGGTCAAGAAGCATTAAAATTGGCCCCGATAACAAGCTGTATGTCAGCGTTGGATCTAGCTGTAACGTCTGCATAGAGAACTCACCTAAACGCGCTGGCATTTTGCAATATGATTTAGACGGTGGCAATGAAACATCTTTTGCCAGCGGCTTAAGAAATACCGTTGGTTTTGATTGGCAACCGACAACGAACTTAATGTTTGGTGTTAATAATGGCCGTGATTTTTTTGGTGAAAATAGCCCACAAGAAGAACTCAATCAAATTAATAAAGGGGGTCATTACGGCTGGCCTTATGAACACGGTAACAACATAGCTGACCCAGATTACGCTACCCGCAAGCCTGACACGCTAGTTACTAGCGCACCCAGTCATTTAATGACCGCGCATAGCGCCCCCCTCAGTCTACTATTCCTACAACAAAACAAAGCCCAGCATGATATCGCATTAGTTAGCTTGCATGGTTCATGGAATAGGTCAGAGAAGTCGGGCTACAAAGTCATTTCATTGTCTTTCGAAACGAATGGTGACATTATTCAACATGACTTTATAACCGGTTTCGAACATGATGGAACGGTTATTGGTCGCCCCGTTGATCTGACGGAAGATAAGCAAGGAAATATCTACCTAAGCGATGACTATGCGGGTAGAATTTATAAGATTTCAGCCATTAAAAAACTCTAGATAAAATGCCTATTATGAATACTTTTAAAAATATACTCGCAATTTTTGCACTCACATTCTTACTATCTGCCTGCGGCGAAGATAGCGCAACATCGAGCGCCAACAAAATATTCAAAATTGACGGCGTGTTTGGCTTGAAATTAGGAGTCCGAGGCCCAGGTTTACCTGACGGCTACCTTACTAATAACAAAGCGTTTGATTTCACGCCCTCTGCTGCACATAAAAACTTTAACTCATATACTTTTTCAGTTACACCAAACTCACATCTCATTTACGGCATCAAAATGACCAGCTCTAAAGAACTTGCTACAGCAAGTTGCAAGGAACAACGTAACGAAATGATTAAAGAAACATTGGCCGCACTCGGCGAGTCGTCAACTCTTAAAGTCAGTGAAAACGGAAATGAGTGGAAGATCCGTGAAGACAACCAACGTTCCATTATTATTGATTGTGAACTTACTTTGCTGCCAACAACCCGTCAACTGGTTATGACATACAGCGACACAGCGTTAAGTAAAGCGAGCTTCGTAGAATGGTCAAAACATCAAGATGATATCACCAAGCCACAATAGGTTGCAAAAGGATTACATAGCCTTAACACTGATCATTACAACTTAAACTAGCCACAATATAATTATGAGTATAACGAAGGCTTTTCTTGGCATCGCTTTATTAACAGTCTTAACAGCTTGCAGTGAGGTAAATGATGATATTAATATTGATTTAAACAAAGAATTTAGCATCAACGGTATTTTTGGTATCTCTCTTGCGTCTATTGATAAAAAATTACCAGAAGGCTATATTATTGAAAATAAAGCGATTGCTTTTACGCCTGATAATACTGATAAACGATTTGTTCAATACGAATACTCAACAACGCCTAAGTCTCATATCATTTATGGTATTAAAACAAAAAGCCCACGAGAGTTATCTAAGGCCAACTGTCTAAATCAACGAAATCAACTAATAGAAAAAACTCTTAATGAACTGGGTGATGCCTCTCAATTTAGAATAACCGAAGAAAAAAATAAGTGGAAAATTCGAGAAGATAACCAAAGAGAAATAACGATTGATTGTGAAATGTCTATCTCACCTGAGCAATTACAACTTGTGATGATTTACCAAGACACCTCGTTGAGTTTATTAGCGTTTAGAGAATGGAGAAAACGTCAAAAAGAAATAACGTTGATTAGATTTTAATTTTTCTGTGTTATGTAACATTACCTTTTCTAGCAGAAAACAAACCATAACAACCTATACCATCATGTAACACATGATACTGACCGAAACAGGCATCAAAATTACCGCTTTGCACCGAGCTTCTCAACCTTAGGAAGCTCATTATTTTTTCCACTGGATAAGTTAATAGCGCTGTGTAATAAAGCCGCTTGGATGAAGGTAAGGTGTTTTTTGTAATATCTCTATAGTAAATGTCACTAAACCCACTGTCTCGCATAAAAGCTTCAAATTCACTAGGTAATGACATATTTGGCATAGACCATCCATTCAATACTTTTAATACATACCGCCACTCTTGATCAGTCAGCTCTCGTTTGCTAGCAAATCCATCAGCAATTGCAAAGCTTCCACCCTTTTTTAATAGCCGATACGCCTCTTTTACAAAATCAGATTTTTTTAGCGCGTAACAAATACTTTCTAGGCCCCAAATATGGTCAAACGACTCATCATCAAATGATGTTTGGGTGTAATCTTCGAGTTTGAAGGACACAAGGTGCTCAACACCGCGCCTTTTAGCATTTTTGTTAGCCTGTTCAATTTGCGTAGGAGAAATAGTGATCCCCGTTACCTTAACTGCAAAATTTTCAGCCAACCAAATAGAACTACCACCAATACCACAACCTGCATCTAATACATGATCGCCCGGCTTTAAATCTAACTCACGAGCCAGAACCTCATTCATTTCTAACAAAGAGTCGCTATGGGATTTAGTTTTTTCGGACCAATATCCGTAATGTATTGCTAAATTTTTACTGTTTAGCCACGATGTTCTGTAGTCCCAATAACTTTGATCATAATAATCGGCAATATCGCTTCTTAAGTCATCACGACTATTTGTACGGTGATCAATGTCAGCTTCAACATTAATTAAATGTCGTTTGTTATTAGGCATCGGTTAATAAATATGAAATAGCAGAATAACGGGCAAACTTACCCAATGATATAAAAAATAAGGCTTTAATAAAATTAAGCCGTAACCAACCTGCTGCTAAACAAAGAACATCACCAATTACAGGTAACCAGCTCAATAACAGAGTGACGCTACCGTATCGTTGTATTAATGTATTTGCTTTAGCAAAATGCTTCTGATCAGTATTTTTTGGAGGAAATTTTACCGACGCCAACCTCCCTAAATAAAACGTCGTCAGCGCACCCAGTGTATTACCTATAGTCGCTACCACCACGAGATACGACGGACTATGCTCTGCATTTAACAGTAAGTAGGCCAGTACTGCTTCCGAACCACCTGGCGCTAAGGTAGACGATATAAAGGCACTGAAAAATAAGCCCGCAACACCATATCCTTCTACTAGCCCTTGAAACACCAGAAGCTATTTATCTACTTGCTGCGCCAAACAAAGAAGAAAATACAGCTAGATAAACCTAATATAAAAAGGGCTAATGTTAGCAATATATTGCCAACTCCCCAATCCATGCCATACGCATCCCTGTTCAGTTGCCCCGAAATACCCGGGATTGAAGGTAAGTTACCATTACCACCACCCACCTTTACTTGTGCTTTCATGCCTTTTTCCATATGTTGGGCAATATCGCAGTGGGCCAGATAAGTTTGCTCACTATTCGGTGTTATAAACGTACCCGTGGCTTCACCTCTAGAATAGAGTTCCATATGGAACATGCCTTGTGGATGCAAATATGTTGGCAACCCGTGAATCATAAATTGATGACGAATATCATCTTCATTGACAAACGTTACGGTAATACGGGTACATTTGGGGAAATTAAACTCGTGCTGACTATAACCAAAAATTGTACCTGGAAATGGTTTTGCGTACTCTCGACCTGCTTTGATTGTGATGGACTCTTCACCCGCTATTTTTTCGCAACCCTGGGGTAATTGTTCCATGTTTTCGTTCATTACCATCCCCCACTCACCCATACGCATGCCCGCATGAACATTAGTGACAGCTAAAAGCATTAAGGTGATACAAAAAACAAAACTACTCACCCTCATCATGACCTCTTACCTTTAAGCTTAACGGCGATGTCATGTAAAAAACTATACAGTGCATTGAATAATAAGAACAAGACGCCCATCAACATACCCAACACAATAACCAACATAACGTCTTTGTATGACGTTACACTACGACCACCAACATCATCAAAGAAGCCAAACGCATCCGAAGATGACCACGAAGGTAATTTACCCTGGTAATATTCTGGGGTAAAATAAGGCGCTATACTAACGCCTTGGCCGACTGGCATCGCATTCTTATTCAAATATTTACGGTATACAATTTGCGATACGTTACCGCCAGGGTTTATCCCATTTGTAGTGATCGCTCTTTCCGCATGATCGTGCATTAACCACACCCCTTCTCCATAACTATGCAAACCATCGTCCTTAGTATATAAGTCCAAGTCGATACGTTGGGCAGATGCAATGGTATATACATCACGAGTTATTTGAGCTACTGGGTTCACATCGACGCCGTCGTATGCTGTTATCGTTGCCTTATGACCATGTGTATGTAGCGCTATCACTTCTGGCGTGCCGTTAAGAACACGTAACTTAACATGCTGGTCAGGCTCAACCGTAATCAATGATTCCCTTAAAGTGTATGGGAATGAACGGCCATTGAGCATGAAGTAATCGTCCGTGCCATCTGTGATATCGTACAAGCGGTGCATCTTCTTAGCCAATTGACGAGGGTCATTGGTGGTTTGAATTAAATTATTAAGCGAAGTATCAATCGCCTGATAGTGCAAGTCATACTCTTGCTCGTAATCTTCAAGAACGCCCACAGAAGGCTTTCTCACCTTACCTGCCCCTACATTAAACGTTTGCACCCAGTTAT
This sequence comes from Piscirickettsiaceae bacterium, assembly GCA_002401365.1. Taxonomy (GTDB): domain Bacteria; phylum Pseudomonadota; class Gammaproteobacteria; order Methylococcales; family Cycloclasticaceae; genus Cycloclasticus. The sequence goes on from NVSW01000108.1 coordinate 5,544, forward strand.
TCGGTTTATTTTCTTCAACGATAAACAGGCCTTGTAAACCCATCATCATATGGACTTGCACCTGAACGTGACAGTGATACATCATTGTTCCCGCATGACGAGGCTTGATATGGTAAGCATGCTGTTCACCAGGCATGGTCATTTTTTCGCTGGTCTGCGGTACGCCGTCATTATTCTCGTAAGTATGATCTACCCCATGCAAATGAACCGTGTGAGGGAAGTAATGCGTGTTCTCCAAAATCAGGGTGATATTGTCGCCCGCCTCAACACGAATCGGCGCAGATGGGAGGCGTAACAAATGAT
>NVSW01000109.1 GCA_002401365.1 Piscirickettsiaceae bacterium
CTAAAATCATGCTCTTTCATGGCGATAACCTCGCCTGTGATGACTCTCACTTACTTAGAGCCATTAACTCGCAACAGGGTCCTCTGACATAGCCTTTTTATTGCCTATAAGATTAAAGTAACACTAAATTATCTTTGTGTATTAGCTCTGGCTCTTCCACAAAACCCAATATTTTCTCTATATCTGTACTTTTTTTCTGCTTAATTTTATTCGCCTGTTGCGCACTGTAATTCACTAAGCCCCGAGCAATTTCAAATCCACCTTTGCTAACACATGCCACTAAATCGCCACGTTGAAAATCACCCCTTACGTCTACAACGCCCACCGGCAGCAAGCTAACATCGGCCGCAGAAATTCGTTTAACGGCTCCATCGTCTAGAATTAACGACCCTTTTATTTTAAGGTGTGTCGATAACCAACGCTTTCTAGCAGGGACTGGATCCTCATCTGGCACCAACAATGTACCAACGGATTCGCCAGCAAACACATCCAGAATAACATTCTCTTTTAAACCTGGCGCAATAACCGTTGCCGTGCCTGAACGAGCAGCAATGCGTGCGGCGCTTAATTTTGTTAGCATCCCACCACGCCCTAGGGAACCAGAACTACCACCAGCAACTTTATCTAATGCCTTATCGCTCACTTTCACATCGCGTATCAACTCTGCTTTGGCATTTACCCGTGGATCACTATCAAACAAGCCATCTTGGTCCGTTAGAATTATCAACAAATCCGCCCCCAACAAATTAGCGATCATTGCTGCGAGGGTATCATTATCACCCACTTTCAGCTCATCATTAGCGATAACATCATTCTCATTAATAATCGGCACAACCGCTAAGTCTAATAATGTTTTAATCGTACTTCTAGCATTCAAATAACGAGTCCGGTTTGACAAGTCATCATGCGTTAATAATACTTGGGCGGTTGTTGAATTATGTTTTTGGAAGCTTTCTTCGTATGCTTGGACCAGGCCCATTTGGCCAACAGAAGCGGCGGCTTGCAGTTCATTTAATGCACGAGGACGTTCTGACCAGCCAAGCCTCACCATACCTTCTGCCACTGAACCCGATGACACAACAACCACCTCCACACCCTGCTTTTTAAGTTGGCTTATTTGCGCCACCCAATGATTTATAGCCGAACGGTTTAACCCGCGTCCATCATCAGTTAATACTGCGCTACCAATCTTTACAACACAACAACGCGCTTGTTTTAATTGAGCTCTCGATTTCATCTAAAAACCTTTAGTCTTCTTCGACTATTATGTCATCCGCCGCGTTAAGTTCGTTCTGCTCTTCCAAATAATCCATCACTGCATGTACTAATGCTTGGGTTCCCTGTTTCTTGAGCGCTGAGATTCTAAAAACAGGCCCAGTCCAGCCCAGTTCATCAACAATCATTTGGCAATAGCTATCAACGTCCTCCTCTTGCAGCCTATCTATTTTGTTTAGCACCAACCACCTCGGCTTACTGGCTAGCCCATCGCCCCATTTTTCAATTTCTTTAATGGCCGACCTTGCTGCAGAAACAGGATCTGTGTTCGTTTCATATGGTTCAACATCAACCACATGCAGCAATAAATTATTACGTGACAAGTGGCGCAAAAATAAATTCCCTAACCCTGCACCTTCTGCAGCCCCTTCAATTATGCCCGGTATGTCAGCAATAACAAAACTTCTTAAGGCATCCGCACGCACCACACCCAAGCTTGGGTGCAATGTGGTAAAGGGGTAGTCTGCCACTTTTGGTTGCGCAGCAGAAATCGCTCTAATTAAGCTGGACTTGCCCGCATTTGGCAAGCCAAGTGTACCAACATCAGCCAATACTTTAAGTTCTAATTGCAAGCTACGGTGCTCGCCTTCCGAGCCGGGTGAAAACTGCCTAGGCGCACGGTTGGTACTGCTTTTATACCGGGTATTACCCAAACCATGAAATCCCGCCGTGGCAACTAACAATTTTTTGCCATCCGTGGTGACCTCACCAATATATTCATCTGTCTCTTGGTCATACACTATCGTCCCCAAGGGCACTTTAATAATCAAATCATTTCCACCTTTACCGGTGCAATTCCTACTCATGCCACGTTGGCCATGTTCGGCCCTATAGGTACGTTGGTAACGCATATCAATCAACGTATTTAATGCTTCACTACCTTCTAGATAAACACCACCACCATCGCCGCCATCGCCGCCATCGGGACCACCAAAAGGAATATATTTCTCGCGCCTGAAACTGACATGGCCTTTACCACCATTACCTGCTTCTACACGAATATGAGCTTCATCGACAAATTTCATAAGTTTTCTAGCACCTTATCTATTAGGCAAAAAAAACCCGTCTAATGACAGGTTTTTTTTACTAAGCACCTGCCATCTGCGGCGCCTATTTTATTTTTTAGGCTGACACCACACGAACGAATTTTTTACGTTTAGGGCCTTTTATTTCAAAAACCACCTTACCTGCTTCGGTTGCAAACAGCGTATGATCCCTACCAATACCAACATTTTTGCCTGGGTTAAATCGAGTGCCTCTTTGACGAACAATGATGTTGCCCGCAATCACACTTTCACCACCATAACGTTTAACGCCTAATCGTTTTGACTCGGAATCGCGACCGTTTCTAGTACTACCGCCTGCTTTCTTATGTGCCATGAATCTATCCTTAAGTTAATTACGCTGCAGAAATACCAGTAATAAGCACTTCAGTATAATACTGACGGTGGCCCATTTTTTTCATGTGGTGCTTTCTACGCTTAAATTTAATAATGTTAATTTTTTTATGGCGACCTTGTGACTTCACTGTTGCCGTTACTTTAGCGCCTTCTATCATAGGGGTGCCTACTTTAAGACCAGCGTCACCATTAACTAGCAACACAGAATCAAAAGTAAACTCTTGCCCTTCTTCAACATCAAGCTTTTCGATCTTTAGGAAATCACCCTCGGCGACTTTATATTGTTTACCGCCTGTTTTAATTACCGCGTACATCGTCCTGAGACTCCTAATTTTGGATGGTTTTAAAAAAGAGGCGAATTTTAGCGCTTAGAGCACCATTGGTCAATGTTATTTTCAGTAAATGAAGTTAACTTCTCAACAGATTTTATCCACCATTCCTAGTATTATAGTGTTTTACATTAGCCGATTCAAAACTTACGCACCATGAGCAGCAACACTAGCCAAGTAAAAACATCACCGAAAGCCATCGATTTCAGTGCAATTCAGCTGTTAATGGATGCGCCCATGAAACAAGTCGATAAAGAAATTTTGCAGCAGTTAAGTTCAGATGTGGCGCTGATCAATCAAATTGGTTTTCATATCGTTAATAGTGGCGGCAAGCGATTGCGCCCGATGTTGGTCGCATTATCTGCCTGTGCTCTGGGCTACCAAGGCACACAACATACAACCCTGGCAGCCGTTATCGAATTTATTCATACCGCCACATTACTACATGATGATGTTGTTGACGAATCTGATATGCGGCGTGGCAAAGATACCGCAAATGCAATTTGGGGAAATGCAGCCAGCGTTCTAGTAGGCGACTTTTTGTATTCAAGATCATTTGAGATGATGGTTGGGGTGGATAATATGCGTGTCATGGATGTACTGTCGCACACGACAAATGCCATTGCAGAAGGCGAGGTCTTACAACTTCTTAACATTAATAACCCAGATACCGACGAAGCCCAATACCTTGAAGTAATACGTAGAAAAACCGCTAAATTGTTTGAAGCGGCCACACAGCTCGGTGCGATTTTGACAAATCAAGAGCCAAAAGTAGAACAAGCCCTTGCCGTTTACGGCTTACACTTGGGCAATGCTTTTCAAATTATGGATGATATGCTCGACTACACTGCCGACCCTGAACAACTTGGCAAAAACCTAGGCGATGACCTCGCCGAAGGCAAACCGACACTGCCACTTATTCATGCTATGGCACATGGCTCAGATGAACAGTCTACATTGATAAAAAACACCATCAAAGAAGGCAACCGAGATGCCTACCTTAATGTGCTAAGCATTATCACTCAAACAGGGTCTTTAGAGTACACCGCGAATTTTGCTAAAGAGGAAGCAAAAAAGGCCATTCAAGCACTGTCTATTATCCCAAGTTCCGTATACAAACAAGCAATGGAAGATCTTGCCCTATTTTCAATTGAACGCAGCTTCTAGTCATCTGTTATTATTTGGGTGCGTTGCACAAATATTTTTAGAATTTGCTATAATTAACGCTTAAATTTTAAACAACGTAAGGACTTGGTAAACGATGAGTGAGCAACACGATACATATCTAAGCGAATGGGAAACACGACAAGAAATAGCTGAGTCGATGATACCTATGATTGGAAAAATGTACCGCAGCAGCGGTGTTGTACTTAAAATTTATGGTCGAACATTAATTAACGCGTCACCTATCACCTTACTTAAATTACACCGTTATGTTCGTCAATTTGAAAAAGCTGAATTAGCTATCCAAGACAGCTATAAGATATTAAATGCCCTTCAAAAAATGAAACTTGGCCCCGTGCGTATTGACCTAGGATTATTAGCGGTCCAATACAACCAAGATACACGCGACCTTAGTGTTAAAGACTTTTTAGCCGATAAACTAGCTGCCAATATTCGCGAAATTCAAGAGCAGTCTAATGCGGAACCTACCGATGTAGTGCTATACGGTTTTGGCCGAATTGGTCGCTTATTGGCCCGTCTACTTATTGAGCGCATTGGCTCTGGCAACAAAATGCGCCTTCGCGCAATTGTTGTCCGCAAAGGCGGCGATAATGATATTCAAAAACGCGCCAGTTTGCTACGCAGGGATTCTGTCCATGGGTCATTCAAGGGCATCATTAAAGTAAACGAAAAAGACAATACTATTCTGGCTAACGGCAACTTAATTCAAGTTATTTACGCTAGCCACCCAAAAGAAATTGATTACACAAAGTACGGCATCAAAAATGCCCTAATTGTTGATAATACAGGTGTTCGCCGTAACGAAGCAGAGCTGAGTGAACATTTCTTAGCCAAGGGCGCTGCAAAAGCATTACTTACTGCACCAGGCACAGACGTAAAAAATATTGTTTTTGGGGTAAACTCTGACGACATTAAACCGGACGATAAAATCATCTCTGCTGCCAGTTGTACCACTAATGCCATCACACCAACATTAAAAGCAATTAATGATGAGTTCGGCATTATTAAAGGGCACGTTGAAACAGTTCATTCATATACAAATGATCAAAACTTAATCGACAATTACCACAAAGGCGAACGCCGTGGTCGTGCTGCTGCTCTTAACATGGTGCTGACAGAAACAGGTGCGGCTAAAGCCGTATCTAAAGCATTACCAGAATTAGAAGGCAAATTAACTGGCAACGCCATTCGTGTTCCAACACCCAATGTTTCTATGGCTATTCTTAACTTGAGGCTAGAAAAAGAAACAGACAAACGCTCATTGAACAACTTCTTACGCGAAACTGCGTTACATTCTTCAATGCGCGAACAAATAGATTTTACTACCTCTACTGAAATCGTTTCAACAGATTTAGTTGGTGCACGTAAAGCCTGTACGATTGACTCAACAGCAACCATTACTGCTGGTGATTCATGTGTTCTATATCTTTGGTATGACAACGAATTTGGCTATAGTTGCCAAGTCATTCGCGTTATGCAAAAAATGGCCGGTTTAGACTTCCCATCGTTACCGACTAAAGACTAAATTAATTAAATTTAAGCAATAAAAAAAGCCCGCTTAAAGCGGGCTTTTTTACACACACTATTAACTACTTATTTGGGCGATTAGCAATCAACTCATCAACCACTGATGGATCTGCTAATGTTGAT
>NVSW01000110.1 GCA_002401365.1 Piscirickettsiaceae bacterium
ACACGTTCTGGCACCTCAATTTCGAGGGCTTTTTCAACCACTAAACAAACCGCTTCGTTGTTGATATGCGACGACAGATAATCCATCCGGTCTGTTAAATGCACAATTTGCTGATAACTATCACGCTCGCACATTTTTTCAATGGAACGATGAATATAACCAAGGTCTGGCTCTACTTTTTTAATAATTTCGCCGTCAATGGTTAATAGGAGATTTAAAACACCATGAGTCGCAGGATGTTGAGGTCCCATATTAATTTGATAGGGTTCCGATTTAAATCCTTTATCTACTTCTGATGTTGGCATTTTAGCTTATTTAATAATCATATTAGCTTCATCTACATAATCCTTTCGCAATGGATAGCCTTCCCAGTCTTCTGTTAAAAAAAGCCGCTTTAAATTTGGATGATTATTGAATATTATTCCAAAAAAATCAAATACCTCACGTTCGTGAAATTCAGCGGTATACCATATATTGTACACCGAGTCTAAACTTGGATTTTCTCTGTCAGGAGTTTTAACTTTTACAACAATACTATGGCGATGGGTGGTAGATTCCAAATGATAGACAACTCCTAATTCTTCTCCCCAATCCACCCCGCTGAGGCAAAATAGATAATCAAAATTAGTTTCAGCATTACTTTTTAATTGGGACATTAACTGGTGAAGTTGTTTTGGTTGAACTAATATGTTCAGGAACTCCGAACCTTCTTCCGTAAATTCTAAAAGACTTGGATTGATTGGTTTTGAAGGCTTTACCTTCTCTTCGGGAACATCATCAATTTCGAGATGTTCCTCGACTTCGGAAACCTTCACAGCTTCTGTATTTGGAAACCAGCCACTTATTAATTGTTGTAATGTCTCGTTTGTCATTCTTTATTATATATGCCTTTGTCAAACCCTTCAATAGGATTTATTTTGTCCTTCATACTTTCAGTTCTAATTTTATCTTGAAGCATTAGCATTCCCTCCAACAAGGCCTCTGGTCTTGGCGGACATCCTGGTACGTACACATCTACAGGAATTACATGGTCTGCCCCTTTTACGACGGAATAGGTGTTATAAAAAAATGGCCCTCCGGAAATTGCACATGCTCCCATGGCAATTACATATTTAGGTTCTGCCATTTGATCGTACAAGCGACGTAGAACTGGAGCCATTTTATTTACAATGGTTCCTGCGATAATTATTAAATCGGCCTGTCTGGGAGACGGTCTTGCGACTTCAAAACCAAATCTTGAATAATCATGTCTTGAGGCACCTGTCTGCATCATTTCGATAGCGCAGCAACTCGTGCCAAAATACAGCGACCAGAGCGAGTTTGCGCGACCCCAATTGATTATTTTGTCTAATGAAGTCACCACTACATTGGCTCCATTCCCAGCAGGTATTACCTTACCTGGAAAATTCTCTGGTATAGTATTTGAATTGTCTACTCCCATTTTAAAGCTCCTTTCTTCCATGCGTAAATTAATCCTAAACCCAATATAATCAGAAATATGAGGACTTCGATAAATGCTATGGCCCCTACATCCTTAAAGACTACTGCCCATGGGATTAAAAAGGCCACTTCCACATCGAAAATCAAAAACAAAATAGCAAATAAATAATAGCCCACCTTAAATTGAACCCATGTAGGTCCAATAGTGACCATGCCACTTTCATAAGGTTCTCTCTTTTGTGGATTATCGGATTTATGCGAAATTAAATTTGATAAAAAATTAGCCCCTGCCACCATGACAATCCCGGCAATTAGAAATACAATAATGGCTTCTGATCCCATTTATTTTGTTATTTGTTTCTTAAAATACACTATAAACATCCCCTGAAAAAAACAAGTCATCGGCCTTGGAAAAATTTGAGTCCGATTTTACTTGTTTGGTAAGTGCATCTTCCCTTTCCTCCAAGGTAACATCATCAAAGCTCCTTATAATACCTGTAACCATGGGATATTCAGATCTTACTAGCATCTGATGTAGGGTAGGGTCTTTTTCCTTGGCATTATGTACCAACAAGTCTTCTTGGGTGATTCCGTTTTCGCCAATAGTGACCACTTCCAGTTTTAGTCCGTTTAGGACCAAACCTTTATCCTTTTCTTTTCCAAAAATCATCGGTTTCCCATGTTCAACGAATAACTGTCGATCTTCCCGAACAGCTTTGTCGGTAAATTTGGTAAAACATCCGTCATTAAAAATCGGGCAATTTTGTAAAACCTCAATCAATGAGGTGCCCTTGAACTTTTCGGCATCAATAAAAAGCTGGGTCATTTCTTTGGGAGTATTCCCAGAAATTCTCGCAAAAAACCGAGCTTGTGCCCCCAAAGCCAATTCACCCGCAGAGAAAGGCGGTTGAGTATTTCCGTATGGCGAGGATTTCGTTTTTTGGCCCACTAGCGACGTTGGTGAAAACTGCCCTTTGGTTAAGCCATAAATTTCATTGTTGAATAATACAATGTTCAAATCGAGGTTTCTCCGTAGCACATGAATAAAATGATTTCCCCCAATAGCCATCGAATCACCGTCTCCTGTAATGACCCAAACACTTAAATGAGGATTGGCCAATTTAACGCCCGTAGCAACCGCCGGAGCCCTGCCATGAATGCTATGTATGCCATAAGTATTCATGTAATAAGGAAAACGTGACGAACACCCAATGCCTGAGACAAATACCACATCTTCTTTTTTAACCCCCATTTCTGGAAGCGCTTTTTGCATGGCCCGCAAAATAACATAGTCATCACAACCCGGACACCATCTTACTTCCTGATCACTTGTAAAATCTTTGTACGTATATTCTTTTACTGCTGCCTCCATAATTATTTTACTAATGATTTAAATTTTTGTATCAACTCACTGTTCGCAAATGGCAAACCTTGCACTTTATTGAATTGTGAGAATTCAAATGCGTCGAAATTATTTCGCAATATTTGTACAAATTGCCCACTGTTCAACTCACAAACAATAATTTTCTGGAATTTCTTCAATATTTCCCCAGTATTTTTCGGCAGTGGGTTTATATAATTGAAATGGGCTAAACCAATATTGGAATGACCCTCTTCATTCATTTGTTTTACTGCTGAGTATAAACTACCATAAGTGCCGCCCCAACCAACGACCAGTAAATCACCTTCTTGGGCAAATTCAGTTTCGAGCTCCGGAATATAGTTTTGTACCCTCTTTACTTTTTCTGCTCGTATTTTGGTCATATATTCATGATTTTCAGGAGCATATGATACATTTCCTGAAACACGATCTTTTTCCAGACCACCAACCCTATGTTCCAAGCCAGGGGTGCCGGGAATGGCCCAATTACGTGCTAAACTATCATCATCTCGGTCATAAGGATGCCAATTTTCCTTGGCTTCTTTTACAATGTTGTTTTTGATTTCCGGCATATTCTCAACCGATTTTATTTTCCATGGAGCTGAACCACTGGCAATATATCCATCAGTCAACAATAAAACTGGGGTCATATGCTCTAATGTGAGTTTTGCAGCTTCATAGGCAAAATCAAAACAGTTGGCGGGTGTACTTGCTGCAATTACGATTATCGGACTTTCCCCATTTCTACCATACATGGCTTGTAATAAGTCTGATTGTTCTGTCTTTGTGGGCAACCCTGTTGATGGCCCACCTCGCTGAACGTTTACAACAACTAACGGAAGTTCTATTATCATGGCCAATCCCAAAGCTTCGCCTTTTAGGGCCAAACCGGGACCAGATGTTGTTGTAATGGCCAAATCACCGGCAAATGATGCTCCGATTGCTGATGTTATTCCGGCAATTTCATCCTCGGCCTGTAAGGTTTTAACGCCAAAATGTTTATGTTTTACAAGCTCGTGCAGGATATCGGAAGCTGGAGTAATGGGGTAAGACCCCAAGTATAATTCCCGTCCAGATTTTTCTGCAGCCGCTAAAAACCCCCAAGCGGTGGCTGTATTGCCCATTATGATCCTATATGTACCAGGTTCCATTTTGGCAGGAGCAATGGTATAGGCATTTGGAATCAGTTCCAAGGTCTCGGCAAAATAGAAACCTGCGTTCAAAACCTTTGTATTTGCCTCTATGATCTGAGGTTTTGATTTGAATTTTTTATTGAAAAACTCAATAGTGTAATCTGTTGAGCGGTCATACATCCAATAGACCATGCCCAAGGCAAACATGTTCTTGCTTCTGGTGATACTTTTATTGTCTAATCCTTTAACCTCTTTCAATGCCTCTTTAGTCAAAGAAGTCATCGCTACCTCAATGACCCTATAATTTTCAAGGCTACCATCCTCTAAGGGGTTGGACTCATACTGTGCTTTTCCCAGATTTTTCTTGCTAAAGGCATCTGTATCAACAATTACTGTATGACCTGGTTTTAGGGCATGCAGGTTGGTCTTCAATCCTGCCGGGTTCATAGCTACCAAAAGATCTACATTATCCCCCGGAGTGCTTATCTCAACACTACCTATATGTACCTGAAACCCTGAAACCCCATATAGACTTCCTTGAGGAGCCCTAATTTCAGCAGGGTAATTGGGGAAGGTGGCAACATCGTTGCCAAACATGGCCGAAGTGTCGGAGAATTGGGTTCCGGTCAGCTGCATTCCATCTCCAGAATCACCAACAAAACGGATGATTACCGCTTCTAATACTTTCTGTGGTTCTGCTTTAGCTGCGATCATATTATAATAGTTTAATGATTTTTATTTAAATTTATCAAAAATTGATTAAAATATACGTATTGTGTTCAAATATATTTGTACCTATTTTGTAGAAATATGACTTTTATCATTAATAAAGAAATTAGAATATCGTTTATTTTGCTAATAATTACAAAATCATAGAATTATGGCTATTATCATAACAGATGAATGTATCAACTGTGATGCTTGCGTTTCAGAATGTCCAAACAATGCAATATATGAACCAGATGAGGAATGGTCTTATTCTGACGAAACAGCTTTGAGTGGTATGACAAGCTCACCTGCAGGAGCGGAAATTGATGCCGATGCCCAAAACGAACCGGTTTCTGACGAATTCTATTTTATAGTTACCGATAAATGTACTGAATGCAAGGGGTTCCACGATGAACCCCAATGTGCTTCCGTATGTCCTGTAGACTGCTGCATCCTAGATGAAGATCATGTTGAGACCGAAGAAGTACTACTGGCTAAAAAGGCTTGGTTGCATGGGGAATAAATTAGAGAATCCTTTCTAATCAACTTTAATAAGACCGAGGGTATTGAATATATTCAGGCATTTCTATTTTATTTTTTATCGAAATACAACAAAATAAGTAAGTATTGTTGATATTTTGAAGCGACAAAATACCTCAGGGGCCAATTATTTTGGTCCCTTTTTTGGTGATTCATATGGCATTACCTGATAAATGTCATAGTCTATCTTACTATATGTCAATACATTTACAACAATTTAATGAAACCCAGTACCGATGTAATCGGCTAATTACATACAAATTAGGGTTCTCTTTTCTCTAGATGTTTCGGTATTGTAAATATGCGAAATGTATTATGGAAAAAAAATCTAAAAATCTAATTTGCGACGCTAATGAAGCTGTTGCCAGAGTTGCGCATAAAACCAATGAGGTTTGCGCTATTTATCCTATTACCCCGGCCTCACCCATGGCGCTTATAAGGCGATTGCCAAGCATGGGTCTGACGAACTGAAGGCAAAATACCTGCCCAAAATGATCTCGGGCGAATGGTCCGGTACCATGAACCTTACCGAGAGCCATTGTGGCACCGATCTGGGCATGATGCGCACCAA
>NVSW01000111.1 GCA_002401365.1 Piscirickettsiaceae bacterium
TAAAGGCCCCGATGGACAAACGGTAGGATGGCATTATGGTGGATTATCTGGAAATGGAAGCACCGCTGGACAAGGAGGAACAGGTGACTCTCAATTTTTTGGACGAGATGGTACAAATGGAATAGTAGTAGTTACTTGGTAATTAAAAGAAAGTGAAAAACCCCACAGCTATTCTCCCTCAGAATAGAGTTTTGTTAGTTAATATGTATAGGACCTAGTTCTACTAGAATGTTCTTTCTCTCTTATGGTCTTTTGTGGGTGGCCAGAGAGATTGAATGTAAAAACAAAATAACAATAGAAGTTCATGAAAAATAGATTAAAATTTATCACAACTACTCTTGTATTAACATTGGTTTTGGGAATTCAAACACCAAATTCATTCGCTCAAAATGTTGGAATCAACGCAACAGGTTCTGTGCCAAATATCTCTGCAGGTCTAGACATCGATTTTACCAACAAAGGATTATTAATCCCTCGAGTGGCCTTAATCAATACAACCGATGCTACAACTATAGCTTCACCAGCAACTAGTTTATTGGTTTACAACACAAATACTATTCTACCAGAGGGTGTTGGTTATTATTATAACTCAGGGACTACAATTTTACCAATTTGGACGCGGATTTCTACTGGAGTTACAAGTAGTGACTGGACTCTTACTGGTAATAGTGGAACTAATCCAAGTGTTAATTTTATTGGCACCTTAGATGCCCAAGATTGGGTAATAAGAACCAATAATATAGAAAGAATGAGGGTATTATTAGGTGGAAATATAGGTATAGGTGAATCTTCTCCAACTGAAAAATTGGAGGTAGCAGGCAATATATTATCAGATGGATTCACAAATTCTTTTATCATAAGTGATAGAAATACTAACGGAAATGAAAATGGATTACACTTAAGAACTAACGGAACCAATTTTTGGCATATTGGTCAACGAGGATCATTAAATGAAGATTTATTTTTCTGGGATGTAAATAATGCCACAGCTCGTCTATTTATTAGTGAAACAACTGGAAATGTTGGTATTGCAACCTTAAGTCCTGACTCTAGGTTCGAAATAGCTGGATCCTTTGGGGCAAAAATTACCAGTATTAACTCAGGTCCCTATGCTGCTAATGACGAATCTACCATTTTGGTAGATGCTGGTTTAGGAGCTATAACTGTTAATTTACCAGCAGCTGCAACTGTTCCAGACAGGATGTATTACATAAAAAAAACAGATGCTACTAATAGTGTAACAATAGATGCGAGTGGTGGGGAATTAATTGATGGTACACTAACTCAAACATTAACAAATCAATTTGAATATTATCGAATTATCAGTGATGGTTCAGCTTGGTACGTGATAGGAACAAATATTTCCTCTGGCGGTGGTGGTGGTGGAAGTGGCTTTAGTAATGTACAAGTCTTTACAACTAACGGAACCTTTAATGTACCTGTGGGTGTAACCAATATTATGATAGAAGTTATTGGTGGTGGTGGTGGTGGTGCTTCTGGGAGTACTGTTCCAATGAGAGGATGTGGAGGAATGGGTGGTGGATATGGAAAATCCTATCTTGTGGTAGTACCCGGAGCAAATCATGCGGTGGTAATTGGTGCTGGAGGAACTGGTGCACCAGGAGGACCTTGTAGCTTAGGCAATACCGGAGGGACATCAAGTTTCGGGACCCCAATTGCACTACAATCTACAGGAGGCCAAGGGGGAAATGGTTGTGGTTCTAACTGGACCAGAAATGGAGGTACAAGTACTGGTCAAATAGCCATGAGAGGAGCTAAAGGACCTGATGCTCAAGACAATGGAAGACATTATGGCGGACAATCTGGAAATGGAAGCACCTATGGACAAGGAGGTGCAGGTGATACTCAATTTTTTGGTAGAGATGGGGCAGCAGGCATAGTCTATGTTCATTGGTAGTAGAAAAAATTTGAGAATAAGTGATTGGTATTTTTATTTTCGATTATTTACTCCATGTAGCGATTCAAATTATCTGTTAGGAGGAAGGTTCTCCTTTTTTGTACGAAACCCATTTGTAAAGATGACTAAAAAGCAATCCAACTTAACAAAGAGAGAATTAGAAGTTCTTTCCTATGTAGCCAAAGGACACACAAGTCTTGAAACCAGTAAAAAGCTACTAATAAGTTCACGAACAGTAGAAAAACATAGACAAAACATAATGCATAAAATAGGAGCTAAAAATATGGCTCAATTAATGAACACCACTATCATAAATAATATTTTAGGAGATAAATAATAATCCAAAGTCTCCACTAAAAATTTAACATTAGTTCATCTTTTTATTTTCCTAATTCCTTGAAAGTAACAAAACATGAATTTTTACGTATATTTGAGAAGTCTCTAAGCTTTTTAATCATGAAAAAAATAATCTTTCTTATAGCCCTTTTTTTTCCGACATTGTTCTTTGCGCAAAGTTTGAGAGATATTAATGCTGTTGTTCAGAAAACCATAGACCTACATGCATTAAAGAAGTATTTTAATGAATCTGAAAGATCAGGAGAAACCCCTTTAATTATTTTAAATGATGATAAAATCCCTAATAATTTAATTGTTTTTAAATTCAACAAAAGGGTTAAAATTATGACTCCTGAACAATTAGAAACATTTAAATCAATTTATAAAGGAAGTTTAGACCCTTACAAAGCTTATCTTAAAGATAAAAACAAACCTTACTTTTTTGTGTTGGATGAAAACGGTAAAATTGTTTATGCAACTTCAGGAAAATATACAGCTAAGAAACTGGATGAAATAGAGGGTTTTGTTTCGGAGTGATAGAATTTTTGTTTATTCTTTTTCACTTCCATCTAAAGAGTTTTGTAATTCTTTTACTAACTCCTTATCAATAATCTCGACTAATTTCCCTTTCTCAAAGTTATACTGCATCAATTTAGTTGGTTCTCGATAGCTATCAAATTTACCATCTTTATCTTGATCAATCCCAAATTGAATTAGTAAATTTTTACTACCATTTACAAAGCTATAACTATAAATGTCAGTATTCTTTACGCCTATTTTTCTTAACTCTTTTTCTTTAAATGAATAAACGTACAATTTCTTAAAGTCATTTAAATTCACAACCCCATCCTTATAAGTGTCTTTATCAGCAGCCTTAAACAAAATTAAAATATCATCATCAAAATATTCAGTTTTTATTTCTGTAAAGTTAATTCTATCTTCAAACAACTTTCTTGTACTGTTATCTTTATAATAATAGATTATTAGATTATTAAAAGAACCATAATAGCTTTTAGAATATCTTTTGTCAATGTTGTAATTATTACTAGAAAAACTATTTGTTAATTCCATTATCCCTTCGTCTACATACTCGGCTTCATTTAAAGTTTTATGTGATATAGGAATAATGTAAATTAAATTTGTGGAATCAACTAATATTGGCTTTTCAAAAGATATTAATTGTTGTCTTTTGTTTTCTTTTTGTAGTTCTTCTATTTTTTCATCAGATAATATCCCTTCGATATCATTGTCATAACTCGAGTACCTAAATATTTCAGTAATTGCAAAGAAACCGATTGAAAACAGTCCTACTAAAGCCATTAATGTCACAGTAGTTCCTAAAACAGCAAGTAGTTTTTGGTTGTAATTCTTTATTTTATCTATTTTCATAATTTATGAATTAATGATGAACCAGAACTTTAAAGATAATTATTTCCTCGTATACTCATGAACAAACTTGCAAAGCTGTTTTACATTTTCAACAGGGGTCCCAGGTAAAATACCATGCCCCAAATTAAAAATGTGTCCATCAATTCCTTTTACAGAATCTAAAATCTTTTTGGTTTTGGCTTCAATAATATCCCAATCAGCAAATAGAGCAGTAGGGTCTAAATTACCTTGTACAGCAACTTCGTAGTTGAGGTCTTTCCATGTTTTTGCTAAATCTGTTTTCCAATCAATAGCAATAACATCTGGGTTAGCTTTTCTTAAACTAGGTATTAAATGAGCAGAGTTTACTCCCATAGAAATCAATGGAACATTTGGGTATTTTTCTTTAACGACTTGTATCATTTTTTCTACGTGAGGATAAACATATTCGTTATAATCGTCAATGTCTAACGCCCCCACCCAGCTATCAAAAATTTGCACCACCATTGCACCACTTTCTATCTGAAAGTTTAAATAGTTCGCCATTACAGTCCCTAATTTGTCCATTAACAAATGCCAAGCTTTGGTCTCATTATACATAAAAGCTTTCATGGTCTCATAATTCTTAGAAGGACCACCTTCTATCATATAACTCGCCAAGGTAAATGGTGCTCCAACAAAACCAATACAAGGAACATTTAATTCTTTCTTTAAGATAGACAATGCTTTTCCAGTGTAAGCCATTTCTAACGCAGGGTCAACAACTTTTAGTTTTTCTACATCAGCAACAGTTCTTATTGGGTTGTGAATTAACGGTCCGTAGCCTTTTTTGTATTCAAAGCTAATTCCCATTGGTCCTAATGGAATTAGAATATCAGAAAAGATAATAGCAGAATCCAATTCAAATTGATTGATAGGAAGCATTGTTACTTCTGCACTAATTTCAGGAATAGTACTAATATCAATAATGCTGTACTTTTCCTTAATCTTCATGTACTCTTTTTGGTATCTCCCCGCTTGTCGGGCCAACCATAATGGAGTATATTCTGTTGCTTCTCTTCTGCAAGCTCTTAAAAAACTATCGTTGAATTCTGTCATATAAATCTTATTTAACCAATTTCATTGCAGTATTTATAGCTGCGATTATTTTATCTATATCCTCATCGCTCAAAACAGAACATAAGAACCAAGCTTCAAATTGAGAAGGTGGAATATAAATTCCATTTTCAATTAACCCCCAAAAGAATTTAGTGAATTGTTTCGTATCACATTCTTGCGCCTCATCAAAATTGGTTACTGTTTTAGCTGTAAAGAATGGGTTAATCATAGCTCCAAAACGATTAACCGTTAAATCAATTCCGTTTTCAGCAGCGGCATCCAACAATGCTTTTTCAATTGTTGCTGCTTGGGCATTAAATTTATCGTAAGGATTTTGAGCTTTAAGTTCTGTTAATGTAGCAATACCTGCAGCCATTGCAACAGGGTTTCCAGATAATGTTCCAGCTTGGTACATGGGTCCTAAAGGAGAAACCATTTCCATTATTTCATTTCTTGCTCCGTAAGCTCCAACAGGAAATCCACCTCCAACAACTTTTCCTAAACAAGTAATGTCAGCTTCAATACCTAATAAATCTTGTGCTCCACCAAATTTAGATCGAAAGCCAGTCATTACTTCATCAATAACTAATAGAATTCCAGCTTCTTTTGTTATGCTTCTTAGTTCTTTAATAAATTCATCAGATGGAAGTACAACGCCCATATTACCTGCAATAGGTTCTATAAAAATTGCTGCAATGTCATCGCATTCAGCAATGTGTTTCTTCACAGAATCAATATCGTTGTATTCCGCAATTAAGGTGTTTTGAACAGCTTCTTTAGGAACTCCAGCACTTCCGGGAATACTTAATGTTGCTAAGCCAGAACCAGCGGCTACTAATAAAGCATCAGAATGACCGTGATAACAACCAGCAAATTTCATAATGTGGTTTTTACCAGTAAATGCTCTTGCCAAACGAATTGCACTTAAAATGGCTTCGGTACCAGAGTTTACAAATCGTACTTTATCCATTCCAGGAAAAGCATCGCAAACAATCTTAGCAAGTTTTATTTCATTTTTTGTAGAAGCTCCAAATGTATATCCATTTCTCAA
>NVSW01000112.1 GCA_002401365.1 Piscirickettsiaceae bacterium
AATCCATGCGTGCTGCAATCCCTGCGCTGGATAAAGGTTCCGAGGCAATGGCCGAGGCAATCCGCTCGGGTGGCAATCTGGTATACGCAGTCACTGCTTAGCACCTGATATCGCTGGCTTTGGACAGAGCCAACATAATGCCCCGCCGCAAGGTACCGAAAAGTGGATTGATATTTGGGTTCAACAACAAATTGATTTACTTGATGCTAAGAACCTAGAGCAAGTTCATATCGTTGGTAATTCTATGGGTGGCGGTGTTGCGCTCCATCTACTCAATAGACACCCAAGTCGCTTTAAAAAAGCTGTATTAATGGGGCCCGTCGGTGCGCCTTTTGAACCGACAGAAGGCTTAACCAAAGGCTGGGAGTTTTATAACAACCCGTCTAAAGAAGCGCTGGAGTTTTTAATCACTAAATTTCTTTTTAACCCAAATTTATTAGGTGACGATATTAAATCTATTGCATCACAACGGTTTCAGAACGTGATGAAAAGCGAGGTACGTACGCAGTTTGAAGCAATGTTTTGCAAGGGTACAAAAAGCGGCATTAATGCATTCGTTTTATCTGATAGTGAATTAAACAATATTCCACATCAATTGTTAATCACCCATGCCAGAGAAGATTTTTTTATCCCCCTAAAAAACTCCTACCACCTTTTAGAAAGAATACCATACGCCCAATTACATGTGTTTGACCACTGCGGACACTGGATACAAATTGAAAAGAAAACCGCCTTTAATACACTGATTAAAATCTTTTTTGACGGCCAACTGGATTAAGTAACGCTATCAATATCAGTGTATAGTATTAAGTTACTTTATCTCTAAACTATGCGGTTCTCTTATTGAACGCTTTAGAATAGCAATACATATAAATTTAAACATCAAAGGGTGTACTTATGGCTGGCATTGGTATTTGGCAACTCATTATTATTCTAGTTATCGTTTTATTGTTATTCGGCACTAAACGGTTAAAAAACTTAGGCGGTGACTTAGGTAGCGCAATTAAAGGCTTTAAAGGCGCAATGAAAGAGGGGGATGATAAAGCAGAAAAAGAGTCTAAAGATCAAAAATCTGTGCAAGATGATTCTACCAACAGCGACAAAAAAGACTAGTCTTATTCCTATTCTAAACTTGCTATAAAACTATGCCTGTAGACCCTTCTGATAACGCAGATGCGATTGTGGAAGAAACTAGCTTTATTTCGCACCTAGTTGAACTGCGTACTCGTTTGATTTACGCCTTACTCGGCATTCTTACCGTTTTACTTCCATTACTGCCCTTTGCTAACGAGATCTATTCCTATTTAGCCCAGCCCTTATTGGTTCACATGCCTGAGGGTTCTAGCATGGTCGCCATTGAAGTCATCTCGCCCTTTTTAGCTCCGTTTAAACTGACATTGATGCTGTCTTTGTTTCTATCCATCCCTTGGATTTTTTATCAGATATGGTTGTTTATTTCCCCTGGGCTATATGAGCGTGAGCAGAAAATCGCCATTCCCCTAGTAACTGCTAGCACCTTACTATTTTATTTAGGCATTGCCTTTGCTTACTACTTTGTTTTACCGTTAATATTTCAATTCCTAACCTCTACCGCACCCGAAGGTGTTGCGGTCATGACTGACATTACTAAATATCTTGATTTTGTTGTAACCCTCTTTTTTGCTTTTGGCTTAGCATTTCAAATACCTATTGCCACCTTCTTACTTGTAAGAGCGGGCATAACAACAACAGAGAGCTTAGCTGAAAAAAGGCCTTACATTATTGTTGGAACATTTGTTGTAGGGATGTTTCTAACGCCGCCAGACATCATCTCTCAAACGTTGCTAGCCGTCCCTATGTGGCTATTGTTCGAAGTTGGTTTATACGTATCGAAAGCCGTTCAAAAGCCGACCAATTCATAAAATTTTATCTTACCTCTCATGAAAAGCCTTTTACCAACACTAGCGACCTCTCCATGGAGACATTATGAACACAAATAAGACTTCATACTGG
The DNA here is from genome assembly GCA_002401365.1 of Piscirickettsiaceae bacterium. GTDB lineage: Bacteria > Pseudomonadota > Gammaproteobacteria > Methylococcales > Cycloclasticaceae > Cycloclasticus. The sequence continues at coordinate 1,993 of NVSW01000112.1, forward strand.
CAAGAAAATTTACGTCTAATTTTTAAATGTCTCTTAATTTGGTTTGTTGTCTCATTTGGCTGTGGACTTATGTTTGTAGAGCAACTTAATACTATTCGGCTTGGCGGCTATAAACTTGGTTTTTGGTTTGCTCAGCAAGGCTCTATTTATGTATTTGTCGCCCTAGTATTTTACTATTCGTATGCCATGAACAAACTTGACGCCAAATATGGCGTAGATGAATAAAAGGCTTAAAATATGGACTTAAAGACATTAACCTATATCTTTGTATTCGGCTCTTTCGCTCTATATTTTGCTATCGCATGGTGGGCTCGCGCCGGTTCAACCAGTGAGTTTTACGTAGCTGGCGGACATGTTGGTCCCGTTGCTAACGGCATGGCCATCGGTGCAGACTGGATGAGCGCTGCTTCCTTTATTTCTATGGCTGGCCTTATCGCTTTTTTAGGCTATGGCGGCTCTGTTTTTCTAATGGGTTGGACAGGTGGTTACGTTTTACTAGCAATGTTATTAGCGCCATACTTACGCAAGCACGGAAAATTTACCGTCCCTGAGTTTATTGGCGATCGCTACTATTCAAAAACAGCACGTATTGTTGCTGTTGCGTGCCTAATTATTGCCTCTCTTACTTACGTCATCGGTCAAATGAAAGGCGTTGGCGTCGCTTTTTCTCGTTTTCTAGAAGTAGATTATGGACTAGGGCTTGGCATCGGCATGGGTGTTGTCTGGGTGTATGCTGTTATGGGAGGAATGAAGGGCATCACTTACACACAAATTGCTCAATATTGCGTACTCATCTTCGCCTATACCGTGCCAGCTATTTTCATTTCATTACAGTTAACCGGCAACCCTATTCCCCAAATCGGTTTAGGTAGTAAGCTATCTGATGGAAGCGGCCTTTATTTGCTAGATAAACTTGACTTGATTGTGACCGACCTTGGCTTTAAAGAATACACCACAGAAAAATTAGGCAGCAATATCAATATGTTCGCCTATACCCTATCACTGATGATTGGCACTGCTGGCCTGCCGCACGTCATCATGCGATTTTTCACCGTACCTTCGGTAAAAGCTGCCCGAGCCTCTGCTGGCTATGCATTAGTTTTTATTGCACTTTTATATACGGTTGCACCTGCCGTTGGTGCAATGGCTCGTTTAAATTTAATGAGCACCATTGAACCATCTCCTGGAGAATATTTAGTCTACGATCAACGCCCACAATGGTTTAAAGACTGGGAAAAAACAGGCCTATTAAAATTCGAAGATAAAAATGGTGACGGCAAAATTCAGTATTCCGCCAATAAAGAAACAAATGAAATGGTGAAAGTAGATAGAGATATTATAGTACTAGCCAACCCCGCTATCGCTAATCTACCTAATTGGGTTATTGCCCTTGTTGCCGCTGGCGGCCTAGCTGCCGCTCTTTCAACAGCCGCTGGGTTGTTATTAGCCATCTCATCCTCCATATCACATGATTTAATGAAAGGCGTCTTTACCCCCAACTTATCCGAAAAGAATGAACTGCTAAGCAGTCGTATTGTAATGACTGTTGCCATCTTAGTATCTGGCTATTTAGGCTTGCATCCACCTGGTTTTGCTGCTGGGACCGTTGCATTAGCATTTGGACTAGCAGCTTCGTCTATATTCCCCGCACTTATGATGGGAATTTTCTCTAAGCGAATCAGTGGTCATGCTGCGGTAGCAGGTATGTGCGCTGGCATAGGCGTTACCATGCTATACGTTTTTCAACATAAAGGAATTATGTTTATTCCTGGCACTGCTTTTTTAGGTGATATGGGGGAAAACTGGTTTTTCGGGATTTCACCCAACGCTTTTGGTGTCGTTGGGGCCGTCGTAAATTTCACCGTTGCTTTCATAGTCGGCCGAATCACTGGCCCAGCCCCTCAAGAAATTCAACAGTTAGTCGAAAACTTCCGCATTCCTTCTGGCGCAGGCGCGGCACATAAACACTAATCGATATCGATGTAGCACATTCGTACTCTATGAATGCGTTTATTTTTCTTGCAAATGAGAGTCGTTATTAGTGATATCTTCTCGAAGGTCTTGTATAGAGCCTTCCGCCCTAGCTATTGATTCAGCAACACCTGTCTCCACGCTACTTGCGGCCTTTCGCATAGATTCTTTAAGCTCTTCCATACGAATTTGTTCATCAATATCGTACTTTACTTCTTGATAGCGCCGCGCGCCTTACCCATCCATAAGCCGACTGTGCGAGCAACTCGAGGTAATTTTTCCGGGCCAATCACCAATAATGCAATTATTCCGATTAAACACAACTCTAAAAAGCCAATATCAAACATAATTCGATTATTATACGTTTAGTTTACGCGTCACGATAACCACATGACCTTAAAAATTATACCTTAAGCCTAATCCTGTGGTTATTTCTTTTCAACAACTGCTATAAGCCATAGTAGTATTTTCATAGGAAAGTATTTCTAATCCCGTCAACCGTAGCGATTTCAATAAACTTTTTAGCATTCCCACAGCCTTCTTTATGTGGTCGAGTAATAAAGATTCATACTAACTTGCCCCACAAAGCCTATTCTTTGTTAAATATTTTCTATATATTTAACATTAAAGTTTCATACTAAATATTAACACCTTGTTAAGATAACAACATATTAAGTAATAAAGCACCATACTACGTATCCTTTATTCTGAAAGCTCATAGCAATACTTAAACCCTTACAATACATGAAGATAACTCGGCTAACGCTCAATAAACTATAAGCATACTTGGTCAAATTGCTCATAATACGCCGAGGCTTTTACTCCTACGAAAAGCGCTTCTGCCTGAAGGGTTTGCCAACCTGACTTAAATTATCAAAAGCATCTGTGGATGGTATTCGCTTTGGATTCATAATACATACACGGAATATAGCCAAATAATTCTAAATACTCCATATCCTATATTCACAAAATATCGGATTTAATAAATACGCCCTTTGCAGGGAAACTTAATCAATTAAGGTCGCTCTATACTTTTATCCTAATAATTCATTTAATTATTGCCAATTAGCAACAATAACAGAGTCTATTTGGTTGCGCTCCTCAGCCGACAAGCTTAACTCACCACTTGATGACGGCGTAAAGGCAGCCATTGCTTGTACCAATTGGTCAACTTGAGTATTTTGTAGAACATCACCTGTAGCTGTCATAATTTCTTCTAATTGATTACTATCGTTGGAATACCAGTTTCCTACTCTAACTTGGCTAGCGTCGTCAAAGACATCAATTAACAAATCATTCCCTACACGTCTAAACCACAAATCTTCCTTCTCAATACCTGCCTCATAAGCTAAGTTATCATTCCCTTGATGATCATAAATTCTATCATTTCCGCTACCTAAACCAATGTAATACGAATCATTGCCCAAGCCACCGTTCATGGTGTCGTTGCCTGAGCCACCAATAATAATGTCATCCGCCTGGCTACCGGTAATATTATCATGCCCAGCACCCCCGTCT
>NVSW01000113.1 GCA_002401365.1 Piscirickettsiaceae bacterium
GCCATTGGTTGAGGCAGGAAATATTTACGTTGCGATGCCTCCGTTGTATCGAATAGACGTGGGGAAACAAGTATTTTACGCACTAGATGATGCTGAAAAAGAAGGCGTGTTAGACCGTATTTCGGCGGAAAAATTAAAAGGCAAAATTAATGTACAACGCTTTAAGGGATTGGGTGAAATGAACCCAGCTCAATTGCGAGTGACAACGCTTGCCCCTGATACCCGTCGTTTAGTTCGCTTGAGTATGAGTGCGGGTGATGAAACGCACGCAAAAATGGATATGTTGCTGGCCAAAAAACGCGCATCAGACCGTAAGGCATGGTTGGAAGAAAGTGGCAATTTAGCGGATTTATAAGAGACGATTATGAGTACAACACAATTTGAAAATATTGAAACGCTGCCGCTAAAAGACTTTACCGAAAAAGCCTATTTAGACTATTCGATGTACGTGATTCTTGACCGTGCATTACCGCATATTGCCGATGGTTTAAAACCGGTTCAACGTCGTATCGTGTATGCGATGTCTGAACTTGGATTATCAAACCAGGCGAAATTTAAAAAATCTGCCAGAACGGTCGGTGACGTGTTGGGTAAATTTCACCCGCATGGCGATACCGCTTGTTATGAAGCCATGGTACACATGGCGCAGCCGTTTGCGTATCGTTATCCCTTAGTCGATGGGCAGGGCAACTGGGGCTCACCCGACGACCCTAAATCCTTCGCGGCAATGCGTTATACCGAATCTCGCCTGACGCCTTATGCGGATAGTTTGTTGAATGAATTAGGGCAGGGCACGGTTGATTGGACACCAAATTTTGATGGCACGCTTGATGAGCCCAAATTATTACCGGCTCGATTGCCTAATTTGTTATTAAACGGTACGACAGGAATTGCGGTAGGCATGTCTACCGATATTCCGCCGCATAACTTAAGGGAAGTAGCGAGTGCGTGTATCCGTTTATTGAATGAGCCGAAAGCTGACTTAGCCGACTTAATGGAGCACATTAAAGGCCCAGACTTCCCCACTGAAGCCGAAATCATCACATCACAGGAAGATATTCGTACGATGTATGAAACAGGGCGTGGTGGGCTGAGAGCGCGTGCTTGCTATGAAATGGAAAATGGTCAGTTGATTGTTACCGCGCTACCGTATCAAGTGTCTGGTTCTAAAGTGTTAGAACAAATAGCCGCGCAAATGCAGGCTAAAAAACTCCCGATTGTGGAAGATTTGCGCGATGAATCAGACCACGAGAACCCTACACGTTTAGTCATCGTGCCGCGTTCAAATCGTGTGGATACCGAACAATTGATGTCGCACTTGTTTGCCACCACCGATTTAGAACGTACCTATCGCGTTAATATGAATGTGATTGGTTTATCCGGCAAGCCTCAGGTTAAGAACTTGAAAACGCTACTCAGTGAGTGGCTAACGTATCGAATTGAAACCGTGACGAGGCGTTTGGATTACCGTTTGGATAAAGTGAATGATCGGCTGCATATTTTGGATGGCTTATTAATTGCCTACCTTAATATTGATGAAGTGATTGCGATTATTCGTGAGGAAGATAAGCCGAAACAAGCGTTAATGGATAGGTTTTCTATTACCGATGTACAAGCGAATTCGATTTTAGAGATTAAACTCCGTCAATTAGCTAAATTGGAAGAGTTTAAAATTCGCTCTGAACAAAAAGAATTGGCTACAGAACGTGATTATTTAGAACTCATTCTAGGTTCAAAACAACGTTTACGTACACTGGTTAAAAAAGAACTGATAGCGGATGCAGAGAAATATGGCGATGCACGTCGTTCGCCCATTGTCAGCCGCGTATCGGCAAAAGCACTGGATGAAAGTGCACTGATACCGAATGAGCCGATGACCATTGTTTTATCACAAAAAGGCTGGGTGCGCGCTGCAAAAGGGCACGATATAGACCCCTTGAGTTTAACGTTTCGATCAGGGGATGAGTACCTATCCGCAGCAAAAGGCCGAAGCAATAGCTTGGTTTATTTTCTGGATTCAAGCGGGCGTATTTATAACCAGCCTGTACATGGTTTGCCATCAGCTAGAGGGCAGGGTGAGCCGCTGACAGGTAGTTTAAAACCACCCGCGGGCGCTTTGTTTACGCATGTTCTTGCAGGTAAAGATGAAAGGGTATTGTTTGCATCCAGTGCTGGCTATGGTTTTGTGACACGTTTTAGCGAACTATTTACAAAGAATAAAGCGGGTAAGGCTTTGTTGAGTTTGCCACAAGGTGCACACGTTATTAATCCAACAGTGTTTGTTGAAAATGATGGTCTAGTGGCGGTGATTAGTAAACAAGGACGTTTGTTGATATTCCCTGTTAATGAGGTGCCTGAATTAGCGCGCGGTAAAGGCAATAAATTGATACAGATTTCTAGTAAGGATCAGAAATCGGGTGATGATAGTGTATTAGGCGTTTGTGTTGTTAGTGAAGGGCAATCTATCCGTATTCATGCGGGTAAACGGCATATTAATTTAAAACTAGCGGATTTGGACGCGTACCGTGGAAAACGTGCGCAACGTGGCACTAAATTGCCACGGGGTTATCAAAACCCTGATGGTATAAAGCTTGTTGAATAGCTATTGATGGGAATTAATTTAGGATGAAATTAAGTGATGTCATTACTAATGTTTTTGCCGGATTAACCGTTGGCATTATTGCATTACCACTATCTATGGCACTGGCCATTGCAACGGGTGTTGCCCCACAACATGGCCTTTATACAGCCATTGTAGCGGGAATAGTGTGCTCTCTAGCAGGAGGCTCAAGAGTTAATATCTCGGGTCCAACTGCCGCTTTTGTTGTTATATTATTACCGATTGTCAATGCGTATGGACTTGGCGGCTTACTGGTTAGTGGGATGATGGCGGGTGTTATTCTTGTAGCGATGGGTATGGGCCGGATGGGACGATTCATCAGCATGGTGCCTTACCCCGTTATTATTGGTTTCACATCAGGAATTGGTGTGGTTATTGCCACAATACAAGTTAAAGATTTTTTTGGTTTAACGGTTGAGGGGAATCCAGAGCATTATTTGGATAGGTTGTCAGCGATTATAAATGCTTTTCCAAGCGCTCAATTAGATGAGCTTTTTATTGCTGTTTTAACGTTTCTGATATTGGTTATATGGCCAAAATTTAGACGTAAAGTACCGCCACATTTGGTTGCACTGCTGGTTGCGACAACGGTTGCTTGGCTGCTTCAAAATTACTCAGCAGACTTTGAGATAGCAACGATTGGGTCAAGATTTCAATATGATATTGATGGTGCAATGGGTAATGGAATTCCACCAATACCGCTACAATTTCAATGGCCTTGGGAATTGCCTGATGCGGCGGGTGCGCCGATTGGTTTGTCATATGACTTGATACGTTTATTACTGCCGGCAGCTTTTTCGATAGCGATACTCGGTGCGTTAGAGTCGTTACTCTGCGCAACGGTGGCAGATGGTATGTCGGGGACTAAGCACGATCCAAATAAAGAATTGATAGGGCAGGGACTAGCAAACATCGTCACTCCATTTTTTGGTGGAATACCCGCTACAGCAGCAATTGCAAGGACAGCAGCGAATATAAAAGCGGGAGGGACTAATGCAGTTTCCCCAATTGTTCATTCGCTTACGATATTAGTTGCGATGTTGGCATTATCTGATTTGATTGCCTTTATTCCAATGGCAGCGATGGCGGCTTTATTAATTAAGGTCGCCTGGAATATGAGCGAAGCAAAACATTTCATTCGAATAGTTAAAGTTGCACCATCGAGTGATGTGATGACATTATTGGTGTGTTTTTTTCTGACGGTTATTTTTGATATGGAAATTGCCGTTGCCACGGGCATTGGGTTAGCAGGTTTGCTCTTTATAAGAAGGAGTATCGATTTAATGGATGGAAAGCTTGTAGATGCTGATGAACACCCACATGCGAAAGGTCTACCAGACTCAGTTTTAATTTATGGAATTAGTGGACCGATGTTTTTTGGAGCTGCCCAGAAAGCATTAGCTATATTAACCAACCTTAATAAGCGCGTGGATACGGTTATTTTGGATATGGCTAATGTCACCATGCTTGATATGACGGCCATTGTTGCGTTAGAGACTATTATTGAGGATCTTAATAAAAAAGGAATTGACGTTATAATCAGCGGCCTAGCACCAAAAATGATAGCTAAACTTGATAAAGCAGGCGTTAAGAAAAAGGCAGGTCTATTAGAATACTCCGATACAATGATAGCTAGCACAGCTTTTGTGTTGGCAGAGCTTAAAGGCAAAAGCTTGGCCCATTGACATTAATGTTCCTCTACGATGATTGGAATGCCCGCTATTTTTGATTGCCATAAAGCAGGGCCAATTTTATGAACCGATTCACCTTTTGAATCAACGGCAACGGTCACTGGCATATCTTCCACGTAAAACTCTCGGATAGCTTCCATTCCCATATCTTCAAACGCAATGAGTTTAGATTCTTTGATTGCTTTAGAAACAAGGTAAGCAGCGCCACCAACGGCCATTAAGTACGTTGCTTTGTGTTTTTTAATAGCCTCGATACCAGTTGGGCCGCGCTCAGCTTTACCAATCATGCCGAGTAAGCCAGTTTTATCGAGCATCATCTCGGTAAATTTATCCATCCGTGTTGCGGTTGTTGGGCCGGCTGGTCCAACTACTTCATCACCCACTGGATCGACAGGACCGACGTAATAAATAAAGCGATTGTTAAAATCCACACCATCGGGCAGGCTTTCACCGTTTGCAAATAGGTCAGCAATTCGTTTATGTGCCGCATCACGACCCGTCAACATATGGCCAGTCAAAAGTAAACGGTCACCTGGCTGCCATGACAGCGTTTCTTGTTTGGTGATGGTATCTAAATTCACGTGTTTAGTTTGTGCATCTGGCGCCCACGCAATGTCTGGCCAGTCCTCAAGTTTAGGTGGTTCGATAAATGAAGGCCCAGAACCGTCAAGTTCAAAGTGAGCGTGGCGAGTTGCTGCGCAGTTTGGAATCATCCCCACGGGTAGGGATGCCGCATGAGTTGGCATATGATTGATTTTTACATCCAAGACGGTTGTTAATCCACCTAAGCCTTGTGCACCTATACCAAGTGCATTCACTTTTTCAAACAATTCAAGGCGTAGTTCTTCTGCGCGATCATTGGGGCCGCGTTCTTTAAGCTCTTGAATATCGATGTGGTGCATCAGTGATTCTTTGGCGAGGATCATTGCCATTTCTGCAGTGCCGCCAACACCGATACCTAAAATACCCGGTGGGCACCAACCAGCACCCATCGTT
>NVSW01000003.1 GCA_002401365.1 Piscirickettsiaceae bacterium
CCTCGCATGTTGAATCGATGGCGCTTTTTGAAAAAACAAAGTGAATGTGCCAGTAACATTAGTTGTTAGCATTTCAAAACAAACGTTAGCGATATATAGCAATCAGAAGCTACTTAAAACATATCCTGTCAATACTGCTAAGAATGGCTTGGGCGAACAACAAGGTAGTGAATGTACACCTCGCGGGAAACATATTATTCGTGCAAAAATTGGTTCTGCTGCGCCACTGCAAAGTGTTTTTGTAGGGCGTCGCTTAACGGGGGAAATTTATAGCCCTACACTAGCAAAAAATCAGCCCGATAGAGATTGGATATTAACGCGGATTATGTGGTTGTCGGGTGTTGAAAAAGGCGTTAATCGATTAGCAGCTGTTGATACGATGCGACGCTATATTTACATTCATGGGGCACCCGATGAGATGATTATGAGTGGCCCCGCATCACACGGTTGCGTGAGGATGCATAATGAAGATGTCATTGATTTATTTGACCGCGTTAGTGTTAATACGCCGGTTTTGATTGAGCAATAAATTTACTGAGAAACAAACTCAGTAAAAAAAACATCTATAACACCTTCTTTATTAGTGTAAATTTTTAGTGTTTCGTTTAATTTAATAACAGCGTCTTTTCTCAGCTTTTCTTTACCGGCTAATGTAGAAATAGCGTCCACCTTATTATTGCTTAGCAATACAATAAGGGCATGGCGTATTGCAGGGTCATTTTCTTTAATGACATCTTCTGTTTCTTCGCTGTTAAGTTGTAATTGAATAGTGGTTCTTAAATAATGCTTATTACCTAATAAATTAACAGTAAATTGTGGTTGTAAGCCTAAATAGATAACCTCTGGTGCCTCTGCCTGTTCAGTCTCCTCTTCAGCGTAAGCGGTATTAAAGGTAAGTAATAAGCAAAAAATAAAGATAACTTGGCGCATAATGTGTTCTCCGAAAATGTATGACTATAAATCGCCATGATTGATATTAAGGATAGACTAAAAAAATGAAATTTCCCATGCCTCTAGGCCCATTAATGATTGACATTGCTGGTGTAGAACTTTCCCAAGATGATAAAGAAATTTTAAAGCATCCGCTAATCGGTGGAATTATTTTGTTTTCAAGAAACTATGAAACAAAAGAGCAAGTGACGCAACTTTGTCAACAAATTCATGGGCTTCGAGATGAGGCGTTGCTCATTTCAGTGGATCATGAAGGTGGTCGAGTGCAGAGATTCCGTGAAGGTTTTTCAGCTATCCCTTGCATGCAAGCGCTTGGTGAGCAGTATGAAAAAGATAACCATAAAGGCTTGCAAGGCGCTGAACATGTTGCTTGGTTAATGGCAGCGGAGCTGCGTGAAGTGGGTGTTGATTTTAGTTTTGCACCTGTCCTGGACATAAACCATGGTTGCAGTGAGGTGATTGGCGACCGTTCGTTTTCTACAGATAAAAAAGTTTTGGCTAAAGTAGCTGCTGCTTTCCAAGTGGGTTTAAAAAGCGCCGGCATGGTGAGTATTGGCAAACACTTTCCTGGGCATGGTGCGGTTGCACCAGATTCTCATATTGAGATTCCAATTGATACACGGCCTTATGCAGAGATAATGGCAGACGATGTTTTTCCTTTTAAAGAGCTGATTAATGCGGGGATGGATGGCATTATGCCGGCACATGTCATTTATCAAAAGGTAGATGAGTTGCCGGCCGGCTTTTCACCTTTCTGGTTACAAAAAGTACTGCGCGGAGAGCTAGCATTTAAAGGTACGATTTTTAGTGATGATTTAACGATGCACGGGGCTAGTGTGATTGGCGATTTTGCACAACGGGCACGCCAAGCACTGAAAGCAGGATGTGATATGGTGCTGGTGTGTAACGACAGGAAAGCATCGGAGCAGGTGATTGATGCCTTGTCTGATGAAGAGGTAATTGCAGCATCAACAGTAGCACGGATATCTGCCATGCGAGCAAAACCTTTTGCAGAACTAGGTGAGGTTTTTGGTTCTATGAAGTGGCAGTTGGCACACAAAGCAATTCAACTATTAGCTTAATATATGACTGATATTGCGAAAGAACTAGCAATAGTTCAAAAGGTTAGCCGCTGTTTACTAGACTCCAATGCTGTAGAGCAAATGCTAGATGTGTTAGCAACGGCAATAAGCGAAAAGTGTGCGGATAAAAATCCGGTTATTTTGTGTGTAATGACGGGAGCAGTTGTTGCTGTTGGACAATTGTTGACTCGCTTAAAATTCCCATTAGAGTTGGACTATGTTCACGTGACGCGTTATCAAAATGGCACAGACGGAGGGGAACTTGAGTGGATACAAAAGCCAAGAATATCATTAATGGAGCGGTCAGTTGTTATTATTGATGACGTGTTAGACGAAGGCGTTACGTTACAGAGCTTACTTGAATATTGTAAAAATGAGGGTGCAAAATCTTGTTATAGTGCGGTGCTAGTTAATAAAGATCTTGGTAAATTAAAACCTGTCGTGGCTGATTTTATAGGGTTCCAAACGGGCGCTGATTATTTGTATGGCTTGGGTATGGATTACAAAGGTTATTTGCGCAATACCCCGGGCATATACGCATGTCCAGAAAATTTAGAGGAAATTTTATGCCCGAAATAGCGATCATTGGTGGTACCGGTCTTAGCCAACTCAAGAGTTTGCAGAATGTAAAAAAGAAGGTTGTAAAAACACCTTATGGAGAACCGTCATCGCCCTTAACATTTGGCACACTGAATGGGGTTGATATCGTTTTTTTAGCGCGGCATGGTTATGGGCATACGATTCCACCACATAAGGTAAACTATAAAGCAAACATTTGGGCCATTGAGCAAACTGGCGTCAAGAAATTATTAGCACTGGCTGCCGTTGGCGCTATCAATGAGACGATGGCGCCAGGTGAAATAGTAATACCGGATCAGTTAATCGACTATAGTTGGGGGCGTTCATCAAGCTATTTTGAAGAAGATTTAGAAAAGGTAACGCACATTGATTTCACATTACCTTATTCAGTAGCCTTGCGAGAAACGCTGGCAGCTGCAATGAATAAGGCGGGGCTACCGCTGATTGATAAGGCTGTTTATGCCTGTATGCAAGGGCCGCGGTTAGAAACGGCGGCGGAAATTGAAAAGTTAAAACGCGATGGTTGTGACCTTGTGGGTATGACAGGGATGCCTGAAACGGCGTTAGCGCGTGAGTTAAAACTACAATATGCATGTTGTGCGGTAGTAGTAAACTGGGCAGCGGGCATTGCAGGCGATGAAATTAAACTGCAAGATATTGAAAAATATATTGAACTAGGGATGAAAAAGTTCAGTCGTTTACTTGATGAATTGGTAAAAAGCATTGCAGAGTAAGTGCCCACACCTTTTATTATGTGTTAAATATAAAGTGATCAGATAAATGGATATTGGACGTTATTATAAATTAGAAAATGCCACCCTTAGTTTTACCCGGGAGCAAGCTAGCTCGTTCGCAAAGTTTGTAGCGGGGGACTTTAATCCCATTCACGATGTTGATGCAAAGAAGTTTTGCGTACCCGGTGATTTACTATTTGCAGTGTCAATTGCCACCTTTGGTGTTAGTCAAAACATGCGCTTTAGTTTTGAAAGCATGGTGAGTGACAAGACAATGATTAATGTGCCGCTGGAATATGACGGGAAAATCGATTTAAAAAATCAGAATGATAAAGCTATTATGAGTATCGAATGCTCAGGCGACAGTACGAAGGATAAGCGGTTTATCACATCCCTAATAGAAAAATATGTACAGTTTTCGGGTAAAACATTTCCAGATATATTAATGGACTTAATGAAGCAACATAAGGTGATGATTAACCCAGCCCGTCCGTTAATTATTTATCGAACGATGGCTGTGCATATTGATGACTTTCCGATGGGTGAGTTATCGCTGGAGTTTGCAGGGGCTTCTCTGTCGGCTGAAGGCAAAAAGGGCGATGTTAAACTTGAATTTGATCTGTTTGTAGATGGAAAGAAAATAGGGCATGGTATTAAGAGTATGGTGATTGCTGGATTAAGGCCCTATGATGCCGTTGCTGCAGATAAAATTATTGCGGATTATAATCAAACCAAACAAGCTGCTTTATCGAGCTAATTTTGTGCGATTAATGTTGCCTTATCTCGGTATTTAGCGATGTGCTTTGTTGTGTTTCGCTCGGCATAATATTGTTGAGAGGGGGGTCTATTTTTTGTATTTTTACAATAACACCGAATTGTGGGTGGTCGAAATAGTGTAGTTCCCCTGTTTTTAAGCGACGAGTTTGCTTAAGTCTGAATATGTCTGGTGCATTTTGTAGCTGATGACCAGTAAACACTGGTGGGCTTTGTTGGCTTAATTGGATGTCTAAATCAAGGTGCAAAAATCGTCTTCGATGCAATGTAATAATTCCCTGCAATGTCTCGTTTTCAAGGCTCATACTCACACGAATAGGTGTTAATGGACTTTTCTTAGCAATGGCTTGTACCCATCCATTATGAGCAAGTGGTTTGTATGAAGATAGACGCTTAAGCCTATTAAGGACACCGTGAAGTTGCAACTGGTTAGGCTTTAGACGTCTAAACCCATTCATTGGCGTATTGGTTAAACTAATGGCCGAACTTGGATAGAGAAAGGTCTCTTCTGTCCAAGCTTCAAGGTTTTGATTGTCTATGGCGTTATTTTTGAAAATGATGTACTCAACGCTGTACCAACTGACGTTATCGTTATCGTCAGCGTAACTAGCTACAGATGAGAAAAATAATGTAAGTAATAAAATTATTTTAGAGTACGTTATTTGCATGCTTTACTGCTCGTCCAACATTAAAGAATTTAGTAAGGATTGAATAAACTCGATCTTTAAGTTGATGGTATCAAGTTTTTTACTAAAGCGTAATTTTTGTGGTCCATCTAATTGAAACACTTGAGGCTGAGTTTGAATTAACTGCAAAATTTTAGCAGGGTTTATATTCGGCTCGTTATTAAATTGAATGCGCCCAGTTGATTTTCCATAATCAATTTTATCTATACCCATTACGGATGCTAGCAACTTAATTTCACTGATGCCAAATAGGTTTTTAGTGGCGTCTGGTAACAAACCAAAACGGTCGATCATTTCAACTTGTAATTCACGTAATTGTTCGTCGTCTTCAGCACTGGCGATGCGTTTGTAAAGAACGAGCCGTGTGTGAACGTCAGGCAAATACTCATCTGGAATCAGCGCACTACAATGAAGGTCAATATCTGGGCCAAGGTCAGTATGCAGGTCTAACTCGGGCTGTTTGCCCGACTTTAATGCGGCTACTGCTTTTTCAAGTAATTCGGTATACATAGTGAAACCAATCTCTTGAATCTCGCCACTTTGGCTGTCACCTAATAACTCACCAGCACCGCGTATTTCCATATCATGTGTTGATAGGCTAAAGCCAGCGCCAAGATCCGTGCTGCTGGCGATGGCAGTAATACGTTTTTTTGCATCTTTTGTCATCAGCCCATCAGGCGGCACAATCATATACGCGTATGCGCGATGATGTGAACGACCGACGCGGCCGCGTAATTGATGCAATTGTGATAAGCCTAATTTATCGGCGCGATTAATGATGATGGTATTAGCATTAGGTAAATCGATGCCATTTTCAATAATGGTAGTGGAAACAAGGATGTTGAATCGGTTATGGTAAAAGTCTAGCATGATCTGTTCTAATTCGCGTTCACGCATTTGTCCGTGCGCTTTTCTTAACGTAGCATCTGGCACGATGTCTTGAATTTCTCGCACAAGTCTATCCATTGAGTCGATATCATTATGTAAAAAGAACACTTGGCCGCCGCGCCTAATTTCACGTTCACATGCCTCTTGAATAAGACCACTATTCCATTCTGATACAAAGGTTTCTATGGCGTGACGGTTAGGAGGGGGAGATGCAATAATGGATATGTCCCGCAATCCAGACATCGCTTGATTCAATGTTCTTGGGATAGGGGTAGCGGTGAGTGTGAGCATGTCCACCTCAGAGCGCATGGATTTGAAATATTCTTTATGGCGCACACCAAAACGTTGTTCTTCATCAATAATAACCAGTCCTAAGTTCTTATAACTGACTGATTTTTGTAATAATTTGTGAGTGCCAATAAGAATATCGACGTTGCCATTCGCGGTATCTTCAATAATTTTTTTTTGTTCTTTGGCGCCAATAAAACGTGATAAGACTTCGACACGAATGGGCCAGTCTGCGAATCGGTCGGAGAAGTTTTGGTGATGTTGTTGCGCTAATAAAGTGGTTGGCACAAGTAACGCAACTTGGTAGTTATTATGGCTAGCAATAAATGCAGCTCGCATGGCGACTTCAGTTTTGCCGAAGCCTACATCGCCACAAATTACTCGGTCCATTGGTTTAGCCATGCTTTGATCTTGTAAGGTTTGCTCGATGGCAGCCGCTTGGTCAACGGTTTCTTCAAAAGGGAAAGCATTAGCAAAAGTATCGTATTCAATCGATTCAACCTGCATAGGTTTACCATCACGAGCGGCTCGTCTAGCATGTATATCCAATAGTTCAGCGGCTACATCATGCGCTTTTTGTAAGGCCTTTTCACGTGCTTTTTGCCATTGTTCGCTGCCTAGCTTATGCAAGGGCGCGCCATCTCCCTGGGTGCCCATGTATCGGCCAATCAAATTAAGCGATGATACCGGCACATAAAGTTTGTCGTTATTTGCGTATTCAAGCATCAAAAATTCCGTTTCGATATTATCGACGGCAATGTGTTTCAGACCCAAATAACGCCCAACGCCATATTCTTGATGTACCACGGCAGAGCCAATTTCTAATTCTGCGAGGCTATTAAAAACATTTTCCAACTGTTTGCTGCTGGATGATCGCCTGCGACGTCGCTGCTGTACTTTGTTACCAAACAGCATGTTTTCCGTCACCAGTGACAGCCCGTCTAAATACAAGCCCTCATCAATTGCTGCTACGGTAATGCAAGGGGACTGGTTGCCGCTGATAAATGAGGCCCAGTCGTCAATTTGAGTTGGGCGAATAGCTGCCTTTTTTAGTTGCAACAACATTGACTCACGGTGACCGGGAGACTCGGCTAGAAATAAAGCACGATGATTTTTACGCGCTAGAAGCGGAATAATATTTTGTTGCTCTTTATCCGTATTTGGCTCTAATAATGGCGCAGTACTACCGCTTTGTTGGTTACCGATAGTTATTCTTCTTGGGAAGTTAGAAATACGCTGTTGTAGCTCGGATGTGTTGATATACAGTAGTTCTGGCGCTAATGGGGGCCTGTCTATATCGCCCTTGCGTGGCAAATAACGGTCAATCACTTGTTGGATAAAATTATCGGCGGCTTTTTGTGTGTTGCCATGTAATATCAGCGTTACATCGCTTAAGTAATCAAAAAAACTCTCAGTCTCCTCAATAAAAAGAGGCATGTAATGTTCGATACCGTTAGGGATGATTCCTTTGCTGATGTTTTGATATAGGGTGTTTGTATTTGAAATATCGGGAAATTGTTGCCTAAAGTTTCGCCTAAAGATTCCAATGGTTGTGTCATTGATGGGAAATTCACGAGCGGGGAATAGTTCGATCTTTTCTACTTTATCCAAAGAGCGCTGGCTTTCGGTATCAAACGTCCTTATTGAATCTACTTCATTGTCCAATAAATCAATTCGATAAGGGGTTTTGCTTCCCATCGGGAATAAATCTAGAATTGACCCGCGAACAGAAAACTCACTGTGTGCCTGAACACTTGACACATTTTGGTAACCTAGCCTCTCAAGTTCTGTGCGGGTTTGTTCCAGTTCGAGAATATCACCCGTTTTTAGGGAAAAACATTCCGCTAAAATTTGCTGGCGCGGAGCAAGTCGTTGTAATAATGTGCTAACAGTAACGAGTAGAATGCCTTTGTTTAAAAACTGCAGTTGGTAAAGTGTTTGTAATCGTTCCGAAATAATTTCACTCAACGGTGAAAATGTGTCGTATGGCAGTACTTCCCAGTCGGGAAAATATTTAATACTTAATTGCTTAGAGAGGAAAAAAGGAAGCTCTCTTTCTAGGCGCATGGCCGTGTGAGTGTCGCTGCAGATAACAACTAGTAGTCGAGTGGATGCGAGTGCTGCATTGGCAATATTTAAGGCGTCTTCACAACCGGTATATTGACCCCAATCAAATATTTTATGGGCAGTTGTGGGTAATTCGGGTGTTGATAGGGGCATTATCTAAGCGCGGTGAAAATAATTGTCTATTTTCTCACAAACCAGAGGTTTGTAATGCTTTGAATTGTTAGATAATGAAAAAAAGCCTGACTGGTTCCAGTCAGGCTTTTTTGTGAAAATGGCTAAGGTTGTTAATAAGGCAATACTGTCGATAAACCTAATACATGCCATGTTTGCATACCACCGCGATACCATTTTAGTTTTTCTGCAGGGTAACCAAGCTCTAGTAATGAATGGATGTTACGAGGAGATTGACCGCACCACATACCATTACAGAACAGTACTAGCGTTTTCGCGTTACTGAAGTCCCATTTGTCATCTTCATGGGTTGCACCAAATTCATCAACAACGATTAATTCGATATCTAACTCAGTAGCGCCTTTTTTTGCATCCAGCTTTACCCAAGGAATATTCACTGCACCGGCAATGGTTCCGCGAGCAACCCAGTCAGGTGTRCGTGAATCAATGACCATTAGATTTTTGTTAGYKYCTAATTGTTTTAGATACTCCATTAATTCGAGTTCACCAATTGTTTCTACACCTGGTGCCAATTTAATTGGACGAATACAAAATGGTGGGCAAGGGCGGGATGTTTTGGCGTAATTAGAGTCGATAAGATTATCTGTATCTTGATTGCGCTCTATGATTACTTTTTTGCCATTATGTAGTACCTCAATACTGCCGACATCGGTTGTAATGTTGACCTTGCGTTCCGCCGCAAATGCGGTCAGGCTCATTAACATGAGCAGACTAAAGGCTATGGTTTTTATAATTTTCATAAGGACTCCGTAAGTTTTTAATAACTATTTAATATATGGTTATAATATTAGCTAGGCAACTGTACAGAAATTAGTTGAATATTGCAAAAATCATTATTGATTCAGTTTTATTTTTGGTTTTTTAATGACACTATGAATGACAATGTTGTTTTCAAAGTAAACAGAAAAACCATCGTAATTCCAACGAGTTATAGGTGGCGCACCAACGCTACCCTGTTTTTTAATGGCTGCGCCAAATTGGCTTTCTACCTGTTGCATTGTTTGTCCGCGCTTTGGCCGTATCAGTCCGCTGCTGCTATTAGGTGGCTCGTTATTGATAACGTCAATTAACAGTGTATCGGCAGCAACGCCAGGGCCGTATAGAAAGAAAAAACATGCGATAAAGAAAAAAACCTTGTTCATAATATCTCCAATGATAGTGATGCGATGCTCGAATATATCATTTAACTAACGGGGTTTAAAACTAAAGCGTAGATACTATAAACATCAAGATGCGTTTTATGATTTAATTCGCAGTTATGTTTAAACCACTCGAACTTTTTATTGGACTACGTTATACACGGGCTAAGCAACGCTCGGGATTTATATCGTTTATTAGTATGACGTCAATGCTAGGGATTGCATTGGGTGTGATGGCGCTTATAACCGTATTGTCCGTGATGAATGGATTTGAGGCGCAGTTGCGAGAAAAAATACTCGGTATGGCATCTCATGTGACGATTACTGAATATAGTAATAGCCTGAAAAATTGGCGACAATTGGGAGCAGAGATAGAGACTGCTGAGTCGGTGGTTGGTTGGGCGCCTTTTGTCAAAGCCGAGGTGATGTTAAGCGCGAACCAGCGTGTGAGTGGCAGTTTATTGAGAGGCGTGTTGCCGGAAAAAGAAACAGCGGTGTCTGATATCGCTCAGAAAATGATCATGGGTAAGCTTAATGATCTGCAAGCGAACAAATTCGATATTATATTAGGTTCGGAACTTGCTAAACATCTAGGTGTTAACGTGGGTGATAAAGTGACCGTCATTACCCCAAAAGTCACGCCGACGCCTGCAGGTATTTTGCCACGACTGCGCCGCTTTACCGTGGTTGGGTTGTTTGAAGTGGGGATGTACGAATACGATAGAAACCTCGCCTTAATTCATATTCAAGCAGGCTCTAAATTATTACGATTGGGCGATGGTGTGTCGGGGTTACGAATAAAATTGGATGATATGTTTCGTGCCCCCTGGGTAACGCGTGATCTGGTTAAATTTTTAACACCTAACTTCCACATCTCTAATTGGACTATGGAACATAGTAATTTTTTTAAAGCGATTAAAACGGAGAAAAGGGTGATGTTCATCATTCTGATGTTAATTGTTGCCGTTGCTGCATTTAATATTGTGTCCACTCTAGTGATGGTTGTTACAGATAAGCGTTCGGAAATTGCCATTTTAAGAACCTTAGGTTTTACACCGTCATCAGTGATGGGTGTGTTTATGGTGCAAGGTATTATTATTGGCTTAATAGGCACGGTGATAGGCGTGATTTTGGGTATTGCCTTGGCCTTGAATGTAGAAACAATTGTGCCGGCGATTGAGCGTTTCTTTCAAGTCCAGTTTTTACCCGCAGATATCTACTATATAAGTGATTTGCCTTCTAAATTGGACTGGTCAGATGTGATAACGATAGCCACTTATTCTTTTGTATTATCTCTTGTTTCCACCATTTATCCCGCTTGGCAAGCGTCACGTATTAACCCAGCTGAGGCGTTACGTTATGAATGATTCAAGCGTATTAAGTTGCGTCGGCTTAAGCAAAGTATTTGGCTCGAAAAACCTGCTCGTACCTGTATTACAAAGGGTGGATTTGTCACTGGCTGCTGGTGAACGATTAGCAATAATGGGCACCTCTGGTTCCGGAAAAAGTACGTTGCTACACCTTTTAGGTGGCTTAGAACAACCAACTGCAGGTAAAGTGCTGATGGGCGGTAAAGACTTAAGTCAATTAAACGAGGTTAAGCGTTCTGCATTGCGTAATAAACACCTAGGCTTTGTTTACCAGTTCCATCATCTTTTGGGTGAGTTTAGTGCACTAGAAAATGTCGCAATGCCACTTTTAATTGGTGGGGAAAATGTAGACTCAGCACAGCAAAAAGCATTCGAGATGTTATCAGACGTTGGCTTAGAACACCGAATCGAACACCGCTATGGGGAGCTGTCGGGAGGAGAACGTCAGCGAGTGGCGATAGCCCGCGCGTTGGTAACTAAGCCAAAATGTGTATTGGCAGATGAGCCAACGGGAAATTTAGACAAAAAAACGGCAGAACAAATATACGAACTGATGTTGTCGTTAAACCAAAGCCTAAAAATTAGTTTGTTACTGGTCACACATGACCCTCAATTGGCAGCCAAAATGGATAGGGTCCTTACGCTGGATGATGGGAAGTTCGTTAATTAACGTTTCGTTGTAACCACTTTTTTATGACTAACCAGCGCCAAATGCCCCGGGCTAATAGATAGCCACTAGCTGATGATGCGGTTCCTAAAACAAAACAGCCCAATAAAAATGGTTTCCAAGTAGTGCCAAGGCTGGTCATCAATGCGTCGATTGAAAATTCGAATGCCTCAGCGCTTGCTGGAATATCCATCAGTGTAGCGCCAACCCAGTACGCGGCATAAAACATAGGCGGCATGGTAATGGGGTTTGTTACCCATACGGTAGCCACTGAAATAGGCAGGTTAACTCGAATAATAATGGCGGCAGCGGCGGCAATAATCATTTGTGTAGGTAACGGGATAAAGGCAATGAACAAGCCAACAGCTAGAGCGCCAGCAAATGAACGCCGATTTAAATGCCATAGGTTTGGGTCGTGTAATAACGAACCAAATACTTTTAGATGTTTATGTTCCTTGATCGTTTTTGGGTCAGGGAAATATTTTTTTATGAGTCTTTTTGGCATGCTGTAAGATTGCTTTTATTATCTTAAAGTGTAGCAGAGCATGGATGCGGTTGAATGAAAAACTTTCAAATAATAGTAGTGTGCTTTTTATTAGGTGTGGTGTCGCTACAGCTTTATGCCAAAGTTCCTGGCGCTATTATGTTGGCAACGATGGGCGTGTCGGCTTTTCTTTTTATTCGCTGGGCACCTTATATAACAAGTTTTTTACTAGGCTTTGTATGGGTGTCGATATCCGCGATGAACATGCAACAGCAGCAATTGCCCGCCGCATTAGAAGGTGTGCCAATTTTATTGCAAGGAAAAGTGATCGGTATACCTGTTCACCATTCTTATGCAACGCAGTTTGTTTTTGATGTCGATCAGTCAGTTTATGCAGGAGACCTAGCTGAATTACCCAGAAAAATAAAGCTGAGTTGGTACGGTCAATCGCATGCTATTAAAGCAGGTGAAACATGGCGGTTGTTGGTTAAATTAAAAAGGCCACATGGCACGTCAAACCCACATGGGTTTGATTACGAAAAATGGCTTTTTCAACATGCAATATCAGCAACAGGCTATGTTAAAAAGAGCGCAGATAACTCGCGTTTGCAAGGCGCCAGTTGGAGCAGTTTATCGGCTTGGCGAGAAAAGTTTAAACACCATTTACAACAATTATCAGCTGATAGCCAACATCATGCGATTATTAATGCGCTGGTTATTGGCGATAAGTCAGGTATTGAACATGATCAATGGGATGTTTTTCGTAAAACAGGCACGTCACACCTGATTGCAATTTCTGGTTTACATATCGGCTTGCTAAGCGCGTTAGTATTTGGATTTGTGCGTTGGATTATGTTGCGTATGCCCCGTTATAGTCGTTTTGCTATAACGGTATCTGTTGTTTCAAGTTTAGTAGCAGCAGGCTTGTATGCGGCCTTAGCTGGGTTTTCTGTGCCAACACAACGTGCTTTAATTATGCTTATTGTGGTGATGGGAGGTATTGTTTGGCAACGACATTACAAACCATCGCATATTATTAGTGTTGCGCTGTTGTTAGTGCTGATTATTGATCCATTATCAGTGTTATCAGCGGGCTTTTGGCTTTCATTTGCAGCTGTTATCATTATTTTATACGGTACTCTTGGTAGGTTGGGTAGTGGTGGTTTTATAGTGCAACTGTTGAAGGTTCAGTGGTTGGTTACACTTGGCTTACTACCCTTTGTTATGTATTTCTTTCAACAGGTTTCAATTGTATCGCCGCTAGCCAATATCATTGTTGTGCCACTGGTAAGTTTTGTTATCGTGCCTTTATTGATCATTGGGCTTTTGTTGGGGGTGATTAGCATGTCAGCGGAAGGCTATGTTTTTAAGGTATTAGAAACAGTATTTGACATCTTTTGGTGGTATTTGAAACTGTTAGCCGATATGCCATATTCCCAATGGCTAACGGGTACTCCTTCCATCTGGGCATGTGTTTTGGCAATGCTGGGGCTTGTATTGTTATTTTTACCGAAAGGATTGTTTCCTAAGCCGGTGGCGATGTTTTTTCTATTGCCTTTATTGGTGCCAATAAAAAACATAGGATTGGCTAATGAGGCGTTTAAGTTGACCTTGCTCGATGTGGGCCAAGGGTTGTCAGCTGTTATTCAAACATCAGCGCATACGTTGGTATTTGATACGGGTGCAAAGTTCAGCAACAAAGCAGATTACTCTGCTACCGTGGTATTGCCGTTTTTACGTGGTGAGCAGATTGATAGGATTGATGTGCTGGTTGTTAGCCATAACGACAATGACCATGCAGGCGGCGTGCCAACGATACTGGCTGGATTTCCTGTAGGAAAATTGTTTGCTAGTGTGCCGGATAAATACGTTGAGGTTATTGCTGAATCTTGCGTGGTTGGTAAATCATGGGCATGGGACGGGGTAAGTTTTGAGTTTATTCACCCAAGCGAACATAGATTATTTAAGGGTAATAATGGCTCCTGTGTTTTACGGGTTACATCTGGTTTCGGCAGTGTTCTATTACCAGGGGATATTGAGAAAGTTGCAGAACACTCGCTGTTGCAATATTACCCAAATAAACTAAAGGCAGAGGTATTGATTGCACCTCATCACGGCAGTAAAACGTCGTCAACAAATGAGTTTATCTCTGCCGTTCAGCCACGTTATGTTTTTTATCCAATTGGCTATAAAAACCGTTTTGGATTTCCTAAATTGGAAGTCATTAATCGTTACTCAAAAAAACGAGTGATTGGTTACAATTCGGCGAACCATGGTGCGTTATCAATTTTGTTTAATAGAGTTCAACCTGCAAAGGTAATAAGCCATCGTCAGGGCACTAAAAATTATTGGAACTGGAAAGATGAATAGATTTTTTGACAACTTGGTCTCATAAGCTGTCGAGATGCAAAAAATAAAGTAATATAATATGAATTCTTTAAATGTGTATTAATCAGGGGAAACTGTGCTTGAACTATTAATGTCTGGTGGTTGGTTAATGGTGCCTATTATGGCCTGTTCTGTTATTTCTTTAGCCGTTATAGGCGAACGATTTTGGTCGTTAAGCCCCAAGAAAATTATTCCAAACCAACTTGTGCCTTCTGTTTGGAAGCTACATAAAGCGAATCAGTTAGACCGAGCTAAAATAAAATCATTGGCCGTCAGTTCGCCCTTAGGGCGCGTATTAGCAGCTGGTTTGATTAATCATTCTCATGGTCGTGAGATCATGAAAGAAAGCATTGAGGAAACTGGGCGTCAGGTTGTGCATGAGCTGGAAAAATTCTTAAACGTATTAGGCACTATAGCCTCAATTACACCACTCCTAGGTTTGTTAGGAACGGTGATTGGCATGATAAAAGTGTTTGCTGCGATTATGGCACACGGTGTGGGTGACCCAACTGTATTGGCAGGTGGTATTTCTCAGGCGTTAATTACTACGGCAACCGGTTTGACAGTGGCAATACCTACATTGATGTTCTACCGCTATTTTAGAGGGCGTGTTGATGAGCTTGTGATTAAAATGGAAGACGAGGCATTAAAAATTGTTGAAATGATGCATGGGGATCGTGAGTAACGGCATGAACTTTCAAAAAAAACAGAAAGAAGATTTTGATCTAAACCTAACGCCACTCATTGATGTGGTGTTTTTGTTGCTGATTTTTTTCATGGTAACAACAACGTTTGATAAGGAGACGCAGCTTAAAATCGAGTTGCCGCAGGCGGCGGGTGCGCAAAAGCAGGTGAAAAAAATGCTAGAAATTAGCATTGATGCGAAAGGCCGTTTTTTTGTTAATCAACACGAGGTGGTGAATTCTGGCCTAGAAACAATCAAAAAAGCCATTAAGCAAGCAGCTGGTGATAATAAAAAGCCCTCGTTATTGATCAGTGCAGATGGTCAGGCTACACACCAGTCTGTAATTACTATATTAGACGCAGCTAGTCAGTTGGGTTTTGTGAATATCACCTTTGCTGCCAACGAGCCGCAACCTAAAAAATAACCACAAACGTCGTAAAATGAAACAAAGGCTCAGCCGTTTTTTTGACAGCATGTGGTACGGTAGGCGACCAATAGCATTAGCTTTTATTCCACTGTCGTGGTTGTTTGCGCTAATCATTAAGGTTCGCAAACTGATGTACACCCATGGCTGGAAAACATCTACCCGAGTATCGGTACCGGTAATTATTGTCGGTAATATTACGGTGGGTGGCACTGGTAAAACACCGTTAGTTATTTGGTTGGCGCAACTGTTAGAAAAGGCGGGTTATAAACCGGGTATTATTAGTCGTGGCTACGGCGGTATCGCCTCAAGCTGGCCGCAGCAAGCTCGTGAAGATAGTGATTCAAGAGTTGTAGGTGATGAGGCAAAAATTCTAGCCAGGCGGGCGGGTTGTGCGGTTGCGGTTGGGCCAGATCGAGCTAAAAGTGCGCAAGCATTGATAGATCACCATGGCTGTAACGTTATCGTTTCCGACGACGGCTTACAACATTACGCCATTGAACGCGATGTTGAAATTGCCATCGTAGATGGCGAGCGCCGATATGGTAATAATTACTTGTTACCAGCGGGGCCACTTC
The DNA here is from genome assembly GCA_002401365.1 of Piscirickettsiaceae bacterium. Lineage (GTDB taxonomy): Bacteria > Pseudomonadota > Gammaproteobacteria > Methylococcales > Cycloclasticaceae > Cycloclasticus. Next base: position 15,977 of record NVSW01000003.1, read on the forward strand.
GGGAGTCTGTTGAGCGTCTGAAAGACGTTGATTTGGTGGTTTGTAACGGACTAGCCAGCAGTGGTGAGTATCCGTTAAAAGTGGAAGGCAAAGTGGCTGTTAATGTGTTAAATGAAACAAAAACCAAACCTTTAGACGAGTTTAAAGGACAAACTGTTCATGCTGTTGCAGGGTTAGGAAACCCATCTCGTTTTTTTTCGCACTTAAAAAAGTTTGCTGTTTCGTTTGAACCGCATGTTTTCCCCGACCATTATCAATATACCCAGAGTGATATTACGTTTGATGACGATAAGCTTGTTATGATGACAGAGAAAGATGCGGTTAAATGCACTCAAATAGCCACTGAAAATTGTTGGTACGTACCCATCAGGGCACAGATGACGGAAAAGTTTGGTTTGGCGGTTTTATCATTAATTCACGAGAGAAAAAATGGATAAAAAATTACTCGATATTTTGGCTTGCCCCGAGTGCAAGTCTGAATTGAAATACCTTAAGCAAGAACAAGAATTGATTTGTATGGCTTGCCGGTTGTCATACCCAATAAGGGATGAGATACCGATTATGTTAATTGATGAGGCGCGAAGACTCTCGTCTGATGAAACGGATGCGCTAAAGTAATACATGTCAATTGTGTTTAAAGTTGTTATTCCAGCTCGTTTTTCTTCAACCCGTTTACCCGGCAAACCGCTGCTAAAAATTGCCGGTAAGGAAATGATCCTACATGTATGTGAGAAAGCAGCATTAGCTGGGGCTGAAGAGGTCGTTGTCGCAACTGATGATGAGCGTATCTTGAACTGCGTTAAACGAGCGGGGTTTAATGCTGAGATGACCTTGCCGTCGCATACCAGTGGTACAGAGCGCTTGACGGAAGTAGTCGATAAACTTGCTTGGTCTGATGACACAGTGATTGTAAATTGTCAGGGCGATGAGCCACTTATACCTACTGAATTAATTTATACAGCGGCGAAGGCATTAACTGAGCAAAGTATCGCTCAGGTAGCCAGTTTGTGTGCACCCATAAAAAATGCTGAAGAAGTATTTAACCCAAATGCCGTTAAAGTTGTTCGGGATGCAAATGACTATGCGCTTTACTTTAGTCGAGCGCCAATACCTTGGGATCGCGAAAACTTCCCCAACAATACCTCAACGCAGCAAAAGGTGCACTATAGACATATTGGTATTTACAGTTATACAGCTGGGTTTTTAAGGCGGTATGTCACGTGGCCGGCGTGTGTGTTAGAGCAATTAGAGTCGCTTGAGCAATTAAGAATTCTCTATCAAGGTGAGCGTATCTTAGTGCCTGCTGTTGACCAAGTGCCAGAGGCGGGGGTGGACACCCAAGAAGATTTGGATAGAATTAATACGTTGCTAAAAAAACGGATATAAACTTAGGTATCGTCAGTATGGTTGATATTTGTGTTGCTTTGTCAGCTAGGTAAGCGCCGTGTAATGATTGCGGTTGATGGCAGAAAAAGGTGGATAATGAGCAAGAAAACTAACATATTATTTATTTGCATGGGTAATATTTGTCGATCCCCCACTGCGCACGGCGTTTTTCAACAGTTAGTTGATGATAATAACCTTACCGTTAATTTTTTAGTGGATTCGGCAGGCACGCATGCTTATCATGTTGGGCATCAACCAGATCAGCGTTCAATTAGTACCGCACTTGGGCACGGTGTGGATATAAGAAATCAAAAAGCAAGGCAAGTTCACGAAAGTGATTTCGAATATTTTGATTATTTGCTGGTGATGGATGAGCATAACCATTCGATTATTATGGAGACTTGCCCAGTAGAGTTTCAGTCTAAAGTTCGTTATTTCTTAGACTTTGCCAGCAACACGCCTTTAAAAGAAGTGCCTGACCCTTATTATGGTGAGGGAGATGGCTTTGAACGAGTTTTTGACTTGATCGTCGACGCTAGTAATGGCTTGATGGATGAGGTGAGAGGCCGATAATAGTGATTAATTTAGACCTAGAACAAGTTGTAAAACAAATTTACTGCCAAAGTAAGCGAGCATTAACGCTAGGTAACCACCGTAAGTCCACTTGATAGCTGTTTGTCCGCGCCAGCCAATATAGAACCTCCCCCATAGTAAGGTAGAAAATACCAACCATGCCAATATCGATAGCACCGTTTTATGTACCAAATGCTGGGCAAAAATATCATCTAGAAAAATAAAACCACTGCCGAGGGCGAAGGTTAACAGAAAAACACCTACTGTAATTGTTTGGAAAAGTAAGTTTTCCATTAACTGAAGCGGCGGTAATGCATTAATGAAATGCCCAGGCTGTCTGTCGTGCAGCTGTTTTTCCTGAATGGAGAGAATGATGGCTTGAAAAGCAGCAATGGTCAGCAAGCTATACGATAAAACAGAGAGGATAATATGTACTTGTAGAGCAGAGCTAAGTACTGTTGATGGCTCTGCAGGAAAGGCGTTACCAATATTGAGTAAAACTGCGATAGCGCTAAAAGGAAACACGATAACAGCGAGTACTTCCACGGGTTTGTTAAGGGTGGAGATTAAGAAAAAAACACTAATGACGAAAAACACTAATGACAGCATATTAAAAAAATCATGTGCCAGCATGTTGCCTAGGCTGTAACCATGCAAAATAAGCAAAGCGTGCACAATAATAGAAGCGCTTGCACTGATTAATACAAAGCTACGTAAATTTTCGAAGGCTTTTTTGTATAGAATATTCGATGCAACAAGACCAGCGCTACCAAGGTATAAAATTGCAGCAAGGCAGCTAAAAATATCAAAAAGTGTGTTGGATAAAACCATTTATATAGTGTGTCATAAACTGCAAGGTGGGAGAAGGATATATTCTACCAACATTAGATTTAAAGAATCACAGGCTAAAAGTTTTAAAATCCACTGCATAACGAGTAAAGACGTGCGAAAATATGCACCTAAGTTTAAAGAGTAATAACTATGTTTGACAATTTAACAGACCGATTAAATGCCACCTTTAAGCGTATTAGAGGGCAGGGGCGTCTTACCGAAGACAATATAAAAGACACCATGCGCGAGGTCAGAATGGCCTTAATAGAAGCGGATGTTGCGCTATCAGTTGTGCGTGAGTTTACTGACCGAGTGAAGGAACGTGCTTTGGGGCAAGAGGTCATGCAAAGCCTGTCGCCAGGCCAAGCAATGCTGAAAATTGTAAATGATGAGCTGGTTCAAACAATGGGTGAAGCGAATGAAGCGCTGAACCTAGCTGCTGAGCCGCCCGTTGTTATTTTAATGGCAGGATTGCAAGGTTCCGGTAAAACTACAACCACAGCAAAGTTAGCGCGTTGGTTAATGGAGCGTGAAAATAAATCGGTAATGGTAGTGAGTGCCGACGTATACAGGCCAGCTGCAATAGATCAGCTACAAACAGTCGCTGCTGAAGTGGGTGCGGACTTTTTCCCCAGTGATGTCAATCAAAAGCCAGTTCAAATTGTAAAGAATGCACTGGCCCACGCTAAAAAACAGTTTAGCGAGGTGTTGATTATTGATACTGCTGGCCGTCTGCACGTTGATGAACAAATGATGGATGAGATTCGTCAAATTCACGCGATTGCAAAACCTGCGGAAACATTGTTTGTGGTCGATAGTATGACGGGGCAAGATGCGGCAAATACAGCAAAGGCCTTTAACGATGCACTGGCACTGACGGGTATTATCTTATCCAAAACAGATGGTGATGCTAGAGGCGGTGCAGCACTGTCTATTCGTCAAATCACCGGTAAGCCCATTAAATTTTTAGGAGTGGGTGAAAAAACCGATGCCTTGGAAGCATTCCACCCAGACCGTGTTGCATCTCGTTTATTGGGAATGGGTGATGCGCTCAGCTTAGTAGAAGAAATTGAGCGTAAAGTTGACAAAGAAACAGCGGCTAAGTTGGCTAAGAAACTCCAAAAAGGCAAAGGTTTCGATTTGAGTGATTACCGAGATCAGTTAAGCCAGATGATGAATATGGGTGGTATGAGCGCAATGATGGACAAGATTCCCGGCATGTCTAATGTGCCGCAAAACGTAAAGAACCAGGTGAACGATAAAGACTTTTCCCGTCAAATCGCATTGATTAATTCGATGACGTCAAAAGAAAGGTTATTCCCTACCTTAATTAATGGGTCGCGCAGAAAGAGAATCGCTATGGGTGCAGGCTTACAAGTTCAAGATGTTAATAAATTGATGAAGCAATACAAGCAATCTCAGAAAATGATGAAAAAAATGTCAAAAGGCGGGATGGCAAAAATGATGCGTGGTCTAAAAGGTCAATTGGGCCAAGGGCAGGGCTTCCCCTTTTAAAAAATAGGGTTATTAGGGCGTTAAGCGCCTTGTTTTACGTATGAATGATCTGTTGATGAAAAAAAGTGGCTTTTTATATTTATAAACGTATAAAAAACTTCACGAAGCTATAGAATTCGCGTAAAATTAACGAGTTAAGTTATTTAGATTAAAAACGAATCAAGGAAATTAAATGGTAAAGATACGTCTTTCAAGAACAGGCGCTAAAAAACGTGCTTTCTATCACGTTGTAGTTGCAGATAGCCGCAGAAGCCGCGATGGCCGCTATATTGAGCGCATAGGTTATTACAACCCAAGAGCAATAGGCGGTGAAGAGCGCCTAATTTTAGATACCGCTCGCGTTGATCATTGGGTTGCTCTTGGCGCACAAACAACTGAGCGTGTTAATAAACTTATTAAAGAGGCTGTTGCAGCTGCTGCATAAAGTGTCAGCGGTTAGTTCCTCTAATAAGTTAAAAAGAGATAGTTCCTGGTTAAAGCTGGGAAAAATATCAGGTGTATTTGGTATCAAAGGTTGGTTGAAAATTTTCGCCAACACTGAAGATAAAGAGAATATTTTATCTTACCAACCTTGGTACATAGAAAGAAATAATAGCCTGCAAGCTGTTGAGTTGGTCGCAGGTAAGCCCCACGGTAAAACTATCATAGCCCTGTTAGAAGGGGTGGAAGATAGAAACGATGCGGAAACATGGGTGGGTTGCGATATTTATATGCAACCAAACCAATTGCCGGTATTAAAGGGGAATCAGTATTATTGGTCCGATTTAATTGGCCTTAATGTGATTAATCTAGATGGTGAAAAGTACGGCGTTATTGATCATATGCTGGAAACAGGTGCAAATGATGTGATCGTGGTAAAAGGTGACGTGCAACGATTGATACCATTTGTTATGCACGATGTGATTAAAACAGTTGATCTTGATGCACGTCGAATGATTGTAGATTGGGACTCGGACTATTAAGGTCGATGAGGTTTGATGTCATCACGTTGTTTCCAGAGGTTGTTCGAAAAACAATGTCTATGGGGGTTGTTGGTAAAGCCATAGAAGAAAAGCGGATTCACTTAGAAACATGGAATCCCAGAGATTTTACCGAAGATGTGCATCGGACTGTTGATGACCGTCCTTTTGGTGGTGGGCCTGGAATGGTTATGAAGGTTGAACCACTAAAAAAGGCTATTTTATCTGCTAAAAATGCAGATGTTGAGCCAGCAAGCGTGATTTATTTGAGCCCACAGGGTCGGCGCCTTGATCAACAAGGTGTTGAGTACTTGTCTCAACGCTCACGCTTAATATTGTTGGCAGGGCGTTATGAAGGTATTGATGAGAGATTAATACAGTCATCGGTAGATGAAGAGTGGTCAATTGGTGATTATGTATTAAGTGGTGGTGAGTTGCCGGCATTGGTTTTAATCGATGCTATATCTAGGACTCTGCCAGGTGTGTTGGGTCATGCTTCGTCGGCAAATGAAGATTCGTTTGTAGCGGGCTTATTAGATTACCCACATTACACTAGGCCAGACAATGTGGCTGGTGAATGTGTGCCAGATGTGTTGAAAAGTGGTAACCATAAAAAAATTGCTTTGTGGCGTGAGAAACAAGCATTAGGTCAAACTTGGAAAAAACGACCAGATTTGATTGACAAAATAGAGTTAACTACGCATCAGCAAATGTTGCTGGATGAGTATATACAGGAATTAAGTAAGTAAACGGTTTAGAACTGAGGATTGAATAATGAGTAATATAATTGCAGCAATTGAAGCAGAACAAATGACTAAAACACTGCCTGAGTTTTCAGTGGGTGATACGGTTGTTGTTCAAGTTAAAGTTAAAGAAGGAACGCGTGAGCGTCTTCAAGCATTTGAAGGTGTTGTCATAGCAAAACGTAATCGCGGATTAAATTCTGCATTTACAGTGCGTAAAATTTCTCACGGTGAAGGCGTAGAACGTGTTTTTCAAACATACAGCCATATGGTTGATGCCGTTGAGGTGAAAAGACGTGGTTCTGTTAGACGTGCAAAACTTTATTATTTACGTGATCTACGTGGCAGAGCGGCACGTATTAAAGAAAAAATCACAGTATCATCAAAAGATAAAACAGTTGTAAAAGCAAAACCTAAAGCAGCTGTTAAAGCAGATGATTTAACAAAAATTGAAGGCGTTGGGCCTAAAACTGGTGAAACTCTTCAGAGTGCTGGCTTGTTAACATTTGCTGATGTTGCCGGTGCGACAGCAGAAAAAATACGTGAAATACTGGATGCGGCTGAAGGTAATTTTGCATCACATGACCCTGAAACATGGCCGCTTCAAGCTGCGCTAGCTCGCGACGGAAAGTGGGATGAGTTAAAAGAATGGCAAGATAAATTAGATGGTGGTCGCGAATAAGCACCATTGTTTAAATGTATAGATAAAAAAACGGCGTATACGCCGTTTTTTTATGCCCTAAGCAAAAATATGTCACAAGTTTTTTAGAAAGGTTTAACGGGCCAGTTCACTCAGAAGCAAAGATATAAATGCTATTATTAGCGATATGAACGATAGTCTCATTGATGTTTTTTTAGATTGCCTATGGGCCGAATTTGGCTTGAGCGCGAATACAATAAAAGCATATCGTACCGATCTTAATCAATATGTTGATTGGTTAAATACCCAGCATAAAGATCTGTTGAACTGTAGCTCAGCAGATATTTCTAGTTATTTGGCGATCAGATTAAATGCAGGCGTGTCTGCACGTAGTTCGGCTCGATTTTTATCTAGTTTAAAACGTTTTTATGGTTATGCGCTACGAGAAAGCATGGTTACTGCGGACCCATCTGCACATATCGACTCGCCTAAATTAGGTAGAAGTTTGCCAATTACGTTGACGGAAACTGATGTTGAAAACTTATTGTTAGCGCCAGATATTAGCCAAGCAATCGGTTATAGAGACAGGGCAATGCTTGAGTTGTTATACGCCTCGGGCCTGCGAGTCAGTGAATTGATTGGGTTGCAGTTAGGGCAAGTAAATTTTAGGCAAGGCTTGCTTAGGGTCACTGGCAAAGGAAACAAGGATAGGCTAGTGCCTGTTGGTGAGGAAGCATTAAGTTGGTTAGCTAATTTTATTGAACAAGAGCGGTCTGACATTATTAACAATAAGCAAACTGACTTTGTTTTTCCTACAAGCCGGGGAACGGGGATGACGCGTCAAGCTTTTTGGTATTTGATAAAGCGCTATGCTGGACAAGCAGGTATCAATAAAGAAATATCACCACACACGTTACGTCATGCTTTTGCTACGCATTTGTTAAATCATGGGGCAGATTTGCGAGTGGTGCAGTTATTGCTCGGGCATAGTGATTTATCAACGACACAAATTTATACACACGTTGCAAATGAGCGATTGAAGGATATTCATGAGAAGTTTCACCCTAGGGGGTAAAATAGAAACAATGAATGTATGTTTTTAGGCTCTGTTCGTGTCTATTGTGGTGGTAATGTTAATTTTGAGGGTGTTTATATGATGAAGTTGTTTTTAGTTGCGGTAATGGGTTTGTTATTGTCTTTTTCTGTATCGGCAGATAAACGTGTTGTGGCTAATAATTTATCTAAGGTAATACCGGGTGTGGTGGAAGAAAATATTTCAGCAACACCTGTTGCTGGCCTGTATCAGGTAATTGTTGGGGCGAGGATTATCTATGTATCAAAGGAAGGTCGCTACATCATCCAAGGCGAGATGGTAGATTTGTCCACACGTGAGAATTTAACCGAAGTATCGTTAAAAAATGTACGTAAAGTTGAGTTGGCCAAACTGGATGAAAGTGAAATGATTGTCTTTCCTGCTAAAACCGAGAAGCATGTTATTACCGTGTTTTCGGATATTGACTGTGGCTACTGTCGAAAACTACATTCCCAGCTAAGCAGTTATACTGATGCCGGCATTACTGTGCGTTATTTATTTTTCCCGCGCTCTGGAGTAAACACCGAATCATATTACAAAGCAGTATCGGTCTGGTGTGCAAAAGACCGTAATCAAGCCCTAACAGATGCAAAGTTAAACAATAAAGTGGTTAAAAAAAGCTGTGACAACCCCGTTAAAAGGCACATGGACATAGGTAAGTCGTTTGGCGTCACAGGTACGCCATCAATCATTGCGGGTGATGGCACAATGATCCCAGGATATGTGCCGGCACAGGAGCTTATTAAGCACTTAAATTAATGGGTTTCTAATTCAAAGTGTTGTTGAGTTGCTTGATTTTATATAACGCGTCAAGTGCTTGCTTTGGGCTAAGCTCATCGGGCTCTAGTTCATTTAATAAGGTGCTAAGCTCTGGGTTAAGAGCGGGTTGAAAGATATCAAATTGGCTTTGTGAACCATGATTTTTAGGCACAATTTTTGGTAAATTTTCTAAACTATTTAGCTTAATTCGAGCTTGTTTAATAACTGCTTTGGGTACGCCGGCTAACGCCGCAACTTGTAAGCCGTAACTTTGATTGGCAGGCCCATCTTGTACGGCGTGCAAGAAGACGATATTATCCCCGTGTTCAATTGCATCTAGATGGATATTAGCAACCGCTGGAGCGGAATGAGAAAGGGCTGTCATTTCAAAATAGTGAGTTGCGAATAATGTCAGTGGTTGTGAATTATTTGCTAGATAGTTTGCCGCTGCCCACGCGAGAGATAAACCATCAAAGGTGCTGGTTCCTCTGCCGATTTCATCCATTAAGACAAGGCTTTGTGCTGTCGAATTGTGCAGAATATTGGCTGTTTCGGACATTTCTACCATAAACGTTGAGCGGCCACTAGAAAGGTCATCTGAAGCGCCAATTCGTGTGAATATCTGGTCGATTGGACCAATGTGTGCCTCATTAGCAGGAACATAACAGCCAATATGAGCCATTAAAACAATCAACGCAGTTTGTCTCATATAGGTAGATTTTCCACCCATGTTTGGCCCAGTAATGATCAGCATTCGTCTGTCTGCATCAAGGTGAATATCATTGGCTACGAACGGTGTTTCTAAAGCGTGCTCAACGATAGGGTGGCGGCCCTGTTTAATTGTTAAGCCAGTATCTTTTAAAAAAGTTGGTTGGCTAAAGTTTAACGTCTCGGCTCTTTCTGCAAAGTTACACAGCACATCTAATTGAGCAATTGCTTCAGCGCAATGTTGTAAAACGCTTAAATGAGGTAAAAATTGTGCCAATAATTCGCTGTAAAGCTTCTTCTCACAAGCCAGAGCTTGTTCGCGGGCGTGCAGTACTTTGTCTTCGAATGCTTTTAAGTCAGGTGTTATATAACGCTCAACATTTTTCAGGGTTTGTTTGCGTATAAAATGACTGGGTACGTTTTCTGACTGTGAACGGGGAACTTCAATATAGTAGCCATGAACACGGTTGTAACTGAGTCTTAAGGTCTTAATATTGCAGTTGCTTCGCTCACGTTCTTCAAGTTCAATTAAAAACTGGTCTGCGTTATTACTTAGCTGGCGAAATTGATCCAGCGAAGTATCGTAGCCGGTTGCTATAACCCCGCCGTCTCGCAGCACAACGGGAGGGTTTTCCACAATAGCGTTGCTCAGCAATAAGCATAGAGATGGGTGTTCTGATATGTCGTTAGCCAATTTTTCAAGTTGTGGGGCAATGATGGTTGCAAGTTGTTGCTGAATGTCGGGTAGCAGTTTCAAGGTTTGACGCAGTACTGCTAAGTCTCGGGGCGGGGCTTTTTGCAGAGCAATCCTGCTGATGATTCGTTCAATATCGCCAGTTTGTTTTAACAGTGTTTGCAGGGCGTCTAGGCGGCCAGATTGTTGCAGTTTTTCTATTGCAAGGTGGCGGTGTTTCAATAAGGTTTGATCGCGTAGAGGTTGGTGCAACCAACGTCTGAGCAGACGGCTACCCATGGTAGTTTTACAACGGTTTAATAAGCCGTACAAGGTGAATTTTTTATCGCCTGATGGGTGGTAATCGAGTTCTAAATGTCGTCGACTGGCTGAATCTAGGGCAATATAGTCACTTTGGTTAACAACCTGTATCGCTTGAATGTGCGGCAATGCTGCCTGATGGGTATCCTTTAAATATTGTAATAAAGCACCTGCGGCTTGCATGGCGATGGGTAAGTGCTCACAACCGAAACCTTTTAAATCCTTGGTGCCAAACTGTTTGTTGAGCAAACGGTTGGCACTTTTAATGTCGAAGTGCCAGCTGGCGATGGGGCATACACAAGTGTTTGATCGGATAACCGCTGGAGAATTCCAATCTTCACTGGTAATAATTTCAGCAGGGTTTAACTGTGCTAATTGAGTCTCAAGGGCGCTTTCATCGGCAACTTCTTGTAGAAAAAAGCGACCACTTGCAAGGTTAATGGTGGCGATGCCAAAACGTTTGTTATGAAAAAAAACGGCACACAGTAAACTATCTTTTTGGTCATCGAGTAATGATTCTTCAGTTAAGGTACCGGGGGTAACAACACGAACAACTTTTCTTTCGACGGGGCCTTTGGATGTAGCAGGATCACCAATTTGTTCACAAATGGCCACCGCTTCTCCAGCCTTGAGTAACTTGGCTAAATAGCCATCGGCGGCATGGTGTGGAATGCCGCACATTTGTATCGGTTTGCCATCCACTTGGCCTCGGCTGGTTAATGTAATGCCTAATAGCTCTGATGCCTTTACCGCGTCTTCAAGAAATAGTTCGTAAAAGTCACCCATGCGGTAAAATATCAGGGTGTGCGGATAATCAGCCTTAATTCGAAAGAACTGAAGCATCATCGGCGTGTAAGTGGGCTTTGTTTTTATACGTTTAACCATCCTGCTAGTTTAACAAAACTTATATAAGCGACAGTAAATTTTAATGATTGAATCTTTAACTCAACAAATTGAACGATTAACCCAACAATTGGCAAAAGGCTTGCTTAAACAAGGAGGAACATTGGCTGTTGCAGAGTCATGTAGTGGGGGTTGGTTAGCTAAAGTGTTAACTGATATAGCGGGTAGTAGCGGTTGGTTTAATGGCGGCATCGTTAGCTACACGAATATGGCAAAACAACGCTTATTGAACGTGAGTGAAGGCACATTGAACGAGTACGGGGCTGTCAGTGAAGCTGTTGCTGGGCAAATGGCTGAGGGTGCGTTGTGTGTATTTGACGCAGATATCGCTGTTGCCATTACCGGTATTGCTGGCCCAGGCGGGGGAACAGTTGAAAAGCCTGTTGGCTTGGTGTGTTTTGCGGTTAAACAATCGGGGAAGTCTGTTTGCTCAAACAGCAAAAAGTTTGCAGGTAATCGTGAAGAAGTGCGACAACAGGCTGTTTTAATGGCGATACAGTTACTGGCTGAAAAAGTTATCGACTAGAACGCCATAAAACAACAAATTGAGTATGCGCTTAATCAAGTTTGTGTGATAATTTAGGATTGCTAACGATAACCCGCTTTTGCATGGAGCAGAGGCTTTAAAGAGGACATATAAATGGACGAAAACAAGAAAAAAGCGCTAAGTGCAGCCTTGCTTCAAATAGAAAAGCAGTTCGGTAAAGGATCGGTAATGCGCATGGGTGATGGCACATCTATTCCTGATATTGAAACCTACTCAACAGGATCAATTGCCTTGGACGTTGCTTTAGGCGTTGGAGGCTTGCCCCGTGGGCGTGTGGTAGAAATTTATGGCCCAGAATCGTCGGGTAAAACGACACTAGCATTAGAAACCATTGCCCAGTGTCAAAAAGCGGGTGGCACGGCTGCTTTTGTAGATGCCGAGCATGCATTAGACCCCATTTATGCCGATAAATTAGGCGTTAATATGGATGATTTATTAGTGTCGCAACCCGACACTGGTGAGCAAGCATTAGAAATTGTCGACATGTTAGTGCGTTCTGGTGCGGTTGATATGGTGGTCATTGATTCGGTTGCTGCGTTGACCCCAAAAGCTGAAATTGAAGGCGACATGGGCGATCACCATGTTGGTTTGCAAGCGCGGTTAATGTCGCAAGCATTAAGGAAATTAACGGGTAACATTAAACGTTCAAACGCTTTGGTTGTTTTTATTAACCAAATTAGGATGAAAATTGGTGTGATGTTTGGAAATCCAGAAACTACCTCAGGCGGTAATGCGCTAAAGTTTTATGCATCTGTTCGTTTAGATATCCGCCGTATTGGTGCGATTAAAAAGGGTGATGAAATAATAGGTAACGATACTCGCGTCAAAGTCGTTAAAAACAAAGTGGCGCCGCCGTTTAAACAGGCGTTATTTGAAATATTATACGGTGAAGGAATTTCTCGTGAAGGTGAACTCATCGACCTGGGTGTTAGCTTAGATTTGGTTGAAAAAGCGGGTTCTTGGTACAGCTACGGTGGCGCTAAAATCGGCCAAGGTAAAGATAATGCAAAATCCTTTATGCGTGAAAACCCCAAGCAAGCATCAGAACTAGAAGCTAACATTAGAGCGGCATTGTTGCCTAAAAAAGAGAATACATTAGGTAAAAAAACTGCTGATGAGGCCTAGCACCTGAACAGCAAAAAAAAGCAATCTAGAGGCGTAAAAACGAGTTGTTTTGCAATGCTGGCAAGGCGTGAACATAGTGAGCGTGAACTTTGGCAAAAGTTGCTTGCAAAAGGGTTTGAACACGCAGAAATAGAAATAACTCTAGACGAGTTTAAAGAGAAGAATTGGCAAAGCGATGATCGCTTTGCAGAAAGTTATAGCCGTTCTAGAGTTCACAGTGGCTTTGGCCCAGTTCGTATTCAGTATGAGTTAAAAGAACGAGGCGTTGATACAAGTATTGATAAGGTGTTTGATGAGCTGCCTGACTGGCAGCAATTGTTAAGTGAATTACATGCTAAGAAATATGGGCAACTGCCACCAGGTGATATGAAAGAACGCGCCAAGCGCACACGTTTCTTTCAGCATAAAGGGTATACACACGACATGATTAAAAGATTGTTTAATGAGATGTCTTAAGACGGATTTTTAATGAGATGAAAAATTTAACCAGTGCTGAGATTCGTTCAGCCTTTTTGAGCTACTTTGAAAAGCAGGGGCACCAGATTGTGCCCTCTAGCTCGTTGGTACCTAGCAATGATCCAACATTGCTTTTTACTAACGCTGGCATGGTGCAGTTTAAAGATGTCTTTTTGGGAAACGAAAAACGTGCTTACACAAAGGCAACATCATCTCAACGCTGCGTAAGAGCGGGTGGCAAGCATAATGATCTTGAGAACGTAGGCTATACGGCACGTCACCATACATTTTTTGAAATGTTAGGAAACTTTAGTTTCGGCGAATACTTCAAGCACGATGCGATCAAGTACGCTTGGGAATTTTTAGTCGATACTCTAGGCATACCAGCCGAGAAATTGTGGGTAACTGTTTTTGATGAAGATCCAGAAGCAGCCGATATTTGGTTGAATGAAATAGGTGTTAGCCCAGATCGTTTATCGCGGATTGGCGCGAAAGATAATTTTTGGTCAATGGGCGATACAGGTCCATGCGGTCCTTGTTCAGAAATTTTCTATGACCATGGCGAAGACGTGGCCGGTGGCCCGCCTGGTACCGCTGAAGAAGACGGTGATCGTTATGTTGAGATTTGGAACCTTGTGTTTATGCAATACGATCGTGATGCCAAAGGTGTGCTTACGCCGTTACCAAAGCCCTCTGTGGATACTGGCATGGGGCTTGAGCGACTAGCTGCTGTGCTACAAGGCGTGCATAACAACTATGACATTGAGTTATTCCAAGGGCTGATCAAAAGTGCATCAGAGTTAACCGGTACTGAAGACAAGAGGCATACATCATTGCGAGTATTGGTAGACCATATTCGTTCATGTGCCTTTTTAATTGTAGACGGTGTAATACCTTCAAATGAGGGCCGAGGTTATGTGCTTCGCCGTATTATTCGGCGTGCGATTCGTCACGGATATAAACTTGAAATGAAGGGCGTTTTCTTTCATAAGTTGGTTTCGCCACTAGCAGAACAAATGGGTGGCGCTTATCCCGAGCTTATTGAAAAAGCAGACATAATTAGCAGTGTTCTATTAAAAGAAGAGCAACGGTTTGCAGAGACGTTAGAGCAAGGAATGAAGTTATTGCACGATGTTGCACAGTCGTTAAAAGATAATATTATTACCGGCGAAACGGCTTTTAACCTGTACGATACTTATGGTTTCCCGATTGATTTGACAGCAGATTACGCGAGAGAAAATAATCTGACGGTAGACATGGCTGGTTTTGAAAAAGCGATGAAAGCGCAGCGTGATAGGGCACGTTCATCAAGCTCATTTGCTGGTGGCCAATCAGCATTGCCAAAGGTAGATGTGGCGACAAAGTTCATCGGCTATGACAGCTTGCAAGGTGACGCAGTGGTGTTGGGTATTTACCAAGATGAAGCAGAGGTGGCATTAATTAAAGAAGGCGATAGTGCTTATTTATTACTGGATAAAACACCCTTTTATGCAGAATCCGGTGGACAAGCCGGGGATCATGGCGTGGTTACAACATCGTCAGCCATGTTTACGGTTGAAGACGTTCAAAAGCTGGGTGCTGCATATTTTCATATTGGTAAGCTTGTGAAAGGACAACTATCACAAAATGATACTGTTACCGCAAAGGTTGATGCTGAAACTCGTTTAGCAACGGCGCTGAACCATTCGGCAACACATCTGTTACATGCAGCACTTCGACAAGTATTGGGTGAGCACGTAACACAAAAAGGTTCGCTAGTAGATGCCAAAAGATTACGTTTTGACGTTAGCCATTTTGAACCTATTTCACCTAGCCAATTACAAAAGGTTGAACGTTTGGTGAACGCGCAAATTCGCTTAAACTCGGCCGTTGAAACACAAATAACAGACCAAGAAACAGCTGTAGCAAGTGGTGCGATGGCGTTGTTTGGTGAAAAGTATGGTGACAAAGTTCGTGTGCTTAAAATGGGCGATTTTTCAACTGAACTATGTGGTGGCACACATGCTAATCGTGTAGGTGATATTGGCTTTATGAAAATAGTGTCTGAAACGGGCATTGCATCGGGTGTACGCCGCATAGAAGCCATTGCCGGCGAAGGTGCATTAACTTGGGTAGAAGAAAGCGATCGCTTACTACAAAAAATCAGTCAAGCAGTAAAAGGAAACCGTGATTCAGCGGTTGATAAAATTGCCCAGATTCAAGAAAAAAACAAATCACTAGAGAAAGAGTTAGAACAGCTAAAGTCTCAGTTAGCCAAGGCAGCTAGTGGCGACCTAGTTAGTCAGGCCGTAGAGATAAATGGTGTTAATGTATTGGCTGCTCATATCGAAGGCAGTGATGGTAAAACGCTTCGTGAACTGGTTGATCAGCTTAAAGACAAATTAGGTAACGCGGCGGTTATATTATCAACCACACAGGGTGATAAAGTGACCTTAATTGCAGGTGTTTCTAAAGAACAAACAGGTCGGATAAAAGCCGGCGACCTTGTTAATGCCGTCGCGCTACAAGTTGGTGGCAAAGGCGGTGGGCGGCCTGATATGGCGCAAGCAGGCGGAGATAATCCGGCAGCATTAGATAATGCCCTAAAATCAGTCCCCGATTGGGTTAAAGCTGAATTAGCAGGGCGGTAGGCACTGCTCAATGAAACTTATCCTCTGGATGGGTAAAGCTGAATTAGCAGGGCGGTAGGCACTGCTCAATGAAACTTATCCTCTGGATGGGTAAAGCTGAATTAGCAGGGCGGTAATCTTCTAACAGGAAGACAGTAGTTTACATAAAATAAATTATTTAAAAAATGAGTTTATACGTACACAAATATGGCGGCACATCAGTAGGTACCCCAGAAAAGATACAAAATGTTGCAAAGAAATTAGTTGCAGAAAAAGCATCAACAGGGCATAGCCTTGTTGTGGTAGTTTCTGCGATGAGTGGTGAGACGAATCGGATGACGGATTTGGCAAAACAAATGCAAAAGAAACCGTCAGCAAAACAAATGGATGTGTTGTTATCAACCGGTGAGCAAGTCACTATTTCTTTACTGTGTATGGCGCTTGAAGAACTAGGACAACCAGCGGTATCTTACACAGGTGGCCAAGTAAAAATTATTACCGACGATGCGCATGGGAAGGCACGTATTGAAGATATTCATACGGGTAACATTGAGACTGACTTGGGGGCTGGAAAAATAGTTGTTGTTGCTGGTTTTCAAGGTGTTACTGAACAAGGTGCTATTACAACACTTGGTCGTGGCGGTTCTGATACCACAGCTGTTGCATTGGCAGCCGCGCTAAAAGCCGATGAATGCCGTATTTATACAGACGTTGATGGTGTCTATACAACCGACCCACGCGTAGAACCAAAAGCAAAACGGCTGGCTAAAATTACATTCGAAGAAATGTTGGAAATGGCCAGTTTAGGTTCAAAAATATTACAAATTCGTTCCGTCGAATTTGCGGGTAAATACAATGTTCCATTACGTGTTTTATCAACCTTTGTTGATGGTGAGGGCACGTTAATTACATATGAGGATGAGGATATGGAAAAAGCATTAATTTCGGGCATTGCATTCAACCGTGATGAAGCTAAAGTAACATTATCGGGTGTTCCTGACATGCCGGGTATCGCCTCTGCAATTTTACAACCTATATCAGATGCGAATATTGAAATTGATATGATTGTGCAAAATATTGCAGAAGATAAAACGACTGATTTTACCTTTACGGTCCATAGAAATGACTATGCAGCAACAATGCAAATTTTACAGAATATTTGTTCTGAGCTAGGTGCCAAAAAGGTAATAGGAGACGATAAAATCGTTAAGGTATCGATTGTTGGTGTGGGGATGCGATCACACGCTGGAATAGCCAGTCAAATGTTTACAGCGCTAGCCGATGAAGGGATTAATATTCGTATGATATCAACCTCAGAAATTAAAATCTCTGTGGTGGTTGATGAAAAATACCTAGAACTTGCAGTAAGATCTTTGCACGAATCATTTGGTCTTTCACAAGAATAATTTTATTTGGTAGTTTTCGCTTTGAGTTCATATGATAGAATAGCCGCAAAAAATAATATCTAAATTGGTTGGCAACACTGCTGGAACCAGCAGGCAAAAATGGAGTTATAACATGCTTATTTTAACAAGAAAGGTAGGTGAATCCCTTAAAATTGGTGATGATGTATCAGTGATTGTATTGGGTGTAAAAGGAAATCAAGTCCGTATCGGTGTTGATGCACCTAGAAGTGTATCAGTTCATCGTGAAGAAATTTATAATCGCATTCAACTTGAAAAAGATAAAGATACAAGCGGTAATTCCTAAGAAATAAACTAATCCGGAGAGGTGGCCGAGCGGCTGAAGGCGCTCCCCTGCTAAGGGAGTATGGGCTTTAACTCCCATCGAGGGTTCGAATCCCTCTCTCTCCGCCATATACCTATA
>NVSW01000114.1 GCA_002401365.1 Piscirickettsiaceae bacterium
CATCTTGATTCAACATTAGTTCATCTAAAATAGGAACTGATGGAAAATCAGGTATAAGCTTAGTATTTTTCCATAAAAAATAAATATCATCATGCAAGAGGTTTGCCACTTTGTCATGCCCATCACCAAGCCCGAATTCAATTGTATCGTTTCCTGCCGTCGTTCGAAGAAAGTCATCGCCGCCGCCACCATGGAATACATCACCGGCCCCCCATAAGCCACCAATGCTATGATTTATAAACGAGGTCGTCCAAAGGGTAATTTCTCCGCCGATCAGATTATCATTACCATCCGAGCCTATCAAAATATCTTGCCCTGCACCGCCTATTAACTGACCGCCACCATTCCCAAGTGCTAGGTGATCATTTCCATCACCTCCATATAATGAGATATCAGTCTGTAAAACATTACCAACTAAATGTGGATCAACCCCAAAACCAGCACCAGCTAATACTTTGATATCATCTAAAGAAACAGACGTGCCATTTGAAAAGCGAATGGCATCAATACCATTTCCAGCTCGTTGATCAGAATGTGGCAAAACTATTTCCAGACTGTTGTCACGACCCCAGCTTAAATTCAAAGTTGTATGTAGCGAGTTTATTCTTTTATCGAAGCCATCTCCCATGTAAAGACTATTTTGTATACGCTCGCCCCAGTGTACCGATAAATCAGTTAGCTCAACACCACTGGGGAGGTAGACAATATCATTTTGGATACGGTTTGGATTTATCCAGCCATCGTCAAAAATTATATCCACTCCAGTCGAATCAAAAATCACATAAGTATCATCACCTGGGCCACCCTCTAAATGGTCCACACCAGCCCCACCAATCAAAGTATCATCTAAAAAACCACCGATTAGCGTATCATCACCTAGACCCCCACTAAGTAGCGTTCCAGGTGCAGAACTATTAATAATGAGTCGGTTATTAGGTAGTTTTATGCTAACACTATCACCATATATGGATTTTACGCTCACGTCACTTGGCCTATTTAATGCGCTTAGAAAGTCGTTTCCACCACCACCATCAATCACATTAAAATAATGTTCGTCTAAAATAACTATATTATCTTCGTTATCCCCATTTATATTAAGAATATTTAATTGTGCATCATTATCTATTACCCTTAAAACGCGATTCTCATTAGTATTAACAAATACTGGTTGATCTCCACTCCAGCTCCAAAAACCATCAACTTGTAGTTCACGCAACCCTGAAGCATGGTTCACGTTTAAATTTAGACCTAACTGCGGCAAATAACCTGATACCTTTATGCCGCTATATCCTAGTGCAATTATTTGAGAAAAATTTACATAACCTCCTTGATTATCATAAAAGCCAACACTGCCAAGCTTACCTTGTTGATATGTTGCATCTCCAGAAACCAGCTTAAGTGAAGTATTCGAGCGTATCTCTGTTTGCCCCGTATCGACAACTGTTTCAGAAAAACTATTTGGTAACTGATCAGTTATATTTTTATCAATCACCTGAAGGTTTACACTAATCTTATTTAATTTATTGGTGTTTAAATCAATGGACTCTTTTACAAAAGAAGAATCAGAAAGGCGATTGTATGCATGTGCCCGAAGTAAACCGCTATAGTAATTTTGTACTTTAAGTAAAAATCGGGCACGCAACTCTGGAAGCGAATTTGCAAAAAACCATGGTTGTTCATTAGGCACTGTCTCTTTAGTAACAACTTGCACATTACCGTTACTATCTTCAATGCGCCAAACTTGATCATGCAGATAAAAGTCTTTTAGTCTGACAGAATCAGTGCTATTTTTTATGCTTATGACTAAATCATCACCTTGATGAATATAATCAAGGTTATTTATACTTTCACTTTCATATAACTTCAAAACGCTCGAATCACTTCCCAGTTCGAAAATCACATCCCTACCTGTTCCCAATCCTAGGCGATACAAATCATTACCCGAGCCGCCATGCAAAACGTCATTACCCGTGCCGCCATCAATAAAATCGTTACCATTGCCACCTTGGAGTTCGTCATCCCCAGTATTCCCAAATAGTCGATCAACGCCATCTTCCCCAAACAGTAAATCATTTCCACTGTTTCCATAAATCTGATCATCCCCATTCTGTCCAAATAACTTATCACTTCCGCTATTCCCTTCTAGGTAATCGTTACCATTGCCACCTTGAAGTTCATCATCTCCAGCATTTCCAAAAAGCTGGTCAACCCCATTCTGACCAAATAACTTATCACTTCCGCTATTCCCTTCTAGGTAATCGTTACCAATGCCACCTTGAAGTTCATCATCTCCAGCATTTCCAAAAAGCCTATCGTCACCTTCACCCCCAATTAACAAATCTTTACCTTCACCTCCCTGAATTAAATCATTACCTTCTTCTCCCAAAATCAAATCATCGCCAGCTCCACCGTTTAAACTATCACTGCCACCATTACCATAAAGCTTATCATCACCATTTCCGCCGTTTAGGTAATCATTTCCATGTTCAGTTACCTGTGACCTAAGATCATCACCAAAAAGCAGATCATCTCCATCACCACCATAAAGCTGATCGTTTCCAACATTCCCAAACAAAACATCAATACCTAGCCCACCATCTAGAAAATCATCCCCATACCCACCGCGAAGCTGGTCATCTCCTTCACCACCATAAATAAAGTCATTACCATGCACACCGGCAGGTAATCCATCATCGTCTCCATTTAGTTCGTCGTTACCTTTCCCTCCAAACAAGGTATCGTTTCCCTCACCCCCAAGCAGCACATCATTACCATCGCCGCCATCCAATAAATCATCTCCAAACCCTGCAAACAGCCAGTCATCCCCTGCACCGCCAAGCAGTGTATCTTCATCCCCAAGCACGGTAGCCGACGCAGCAAATTGAAGATCAACTATAAAGGTTTTTATACCATCAAATTCCGTCGCAACACGTTGATAACTCCAGTCTCTGGAAACCTGATCAGCGTCAGCATCACCAAACAAAACATCATCACCGGCCGAACCAATGAGTAAATCTTTTCCAGAGCCACCAAAAAGGGCATCTTGTCCCTTATTCCCAACCAAAATGTCGTCATCATAGCCGCCTGATAAAAGGCTTCCTCGCTCTGCAAGACCATTGCTCTCAGCGCTTGCGTTAGCAATGGTTTGATAACTATCAGCGTAAAGATAATCGTTTCCAAAGCCTCCAAACACCACATCACTCCCTGCGCCCCCAAACAACCAGTCATCGCCTGCACCACCACCAATTAAGTCAAGCCCCGTACCACCCTCTATAATATCGTTGCCAGCATACCCCTCAATAAAATCATTAGCATCTCCAGCCAGGATGTGATCAGCCCCGGGAGTACCGGTTAATACATCGGCCTTATCATCTTCACGGTCACCAAATATTGCATTAGTAGCCGATGGTAAGCTTTCAGGAATAGTAGAGGCAGTATTAAAACTTAATCCAAGACTTCCCCTGTTGTAGTTTTCTATGGTAATCTTTTGCCCGCTTTTGAGAACAATGGCGAGTTTGTTATCAGTAAACAGGTAACGATGCTCATCGTCATCTTTGTAGCTATTGCCCCCTGCAGTTTCTGCTTTGATATTATTGCCGAGCGGGTTGCCATTAACATAGATCTTTCCAATACCGTCGCTATCCCTAATAATCGTGTCACCGTCCGCAGACATAATATAGTAGCTATCGTTGCCTTTGCCGCCGTTAAGAACATCGGCAAAAACCCCACTAGCACCACCATAGAGCGAATCATCTCCATCACCACCTAATAGAAGATCACTGCCCGCTCCGCCGTAGAGGGTATCCTTCCCCAAGCCCCCTTCAAGATAATCATCGCCCCCGTTACCATCAAGCGTATCAGCCCCGCCTCCACCATAAAGAAAATCACCTTTATTAGCACCTAGCAATGTGTTTGCACCGGCATCCCCAAACCATACTTGTTGGCGACTGTCGGTGCTTTCATGTATCTCTATGCCTGTTTTGGCATCGTTGTAGTACCTCGTTAAGGTACTGTCATCTTGGTAGCTTCCATCCGTTGTATTAACTGGCAGTATGCCGTAGTTCAATAACGCTGCCCGATCTTTTAAATACTGCTCACTAAAGTGCTCGGTTTTAAGCGCATCCGCCTGTGTTGTGTAAAGGCTAGCTGGGCCAGTAATGGCAAACGGGTTAAGGTTGATTAGGGCGTAGCGGTAGGCTTGGCCTTGTGCGTTGTCTTTATCTGCATCGCCAGCTAGGCTTTCGACGCTTTGGAGCGTCAGCAGTCCACGATAAGAACTTGCGGCAGTTCGAACGCTATAGATGGCCTTATAAAGCTCATTTCGTTGATTATTTCCTGTTGGCAAAGGGGTGTCGTTCAATCCAAACAATGCCTCAAGGGTATCTACAATCCGTTCGTAGCTTCCAGAGGTTGTGTTGGTCACGTTGCTCAGTATGGAGTGGTACTCACTGGTTGTTAATGCCGGCACCAATTCGTCCAGCATGTTGTAAACGGCTAATGAGTCGGTCAGTATCATTTGGCTATGGTTGCGTGAATTAGCTCGAGTTAAAAAAGGCTCATCACTATCCAAACCAAACTGGTCTTCTATGGCGATATCAATGGCTGTGCCGGGGCGCGAATGCCATCCTGCAATGCCACTCCATGTGACATCATCGCCTGAGGCCTGATTGGCAATGACATTGGTTGTTGATTGGCCTGTGGGGACGCTTCCGCCCAAGGCTGTAAAGAAATTCTGGTTAAGGGGTGAGCTAGTAAACCCTGGTGCGTTAAACGTGGTAATTTTACTTGTATGCCCAGAAAATAATGTGCCAAATGCCATCGCTAAATGACCACCTAATGAATGACCCGTAATATCCAGCCGCCCATCGTTATCGTTTGATAATGCTTGTACGACGTCACCTGTTGCGATAACCGAGGCAGTAGACACCATATAATAGTCTTGCGGTATAGGAACAGGACCACTCCCTGTCTCTGTGTATAGGAACACGGCGCCTTCCGGTGCTTGCCCTGTCAGTTGCGAATAATGTTGAATCGCAAACTGTTGTACACTTTGCCCCGCAGGGGTCGAGGCTCTTAACCACCAGTTCTTCATCGCAAGGATTTGGTCATAACCTGCACCATACAAACCAATATTAAGATCGGTCGGGTAATAATCCCCTCGTTCGCTTGTACCTTTAATGGCTAAGGTCAGGTTATTATCCTTATCTTTAAAAACGGTCGCACTAAAGCTGGTGT
>NVSW01000115.1 GCA_002401365.1 Piscirickettsiaceae bacterium
CGGATTGTTTTGATCCATAAATTGAGATAATTGACTGGAACCAAAAAACTCTTTAATCGCTGCAGCAACCGGTTTTGCATTAATTATTTCCTGTGGCATTAAACCTTCAGAATCAGCAATTGAAAGCCTTTCTTTAACGGCACGTTCAACACGTACTAGTCCTACTCTAAATTGGTTTTCAACCATTTCGCCAACTGAACGAATGCGCCTATTACCCAAGTGGTCGATATCATCAACTGAACCCAAGCCATTTCTAATATTAAGAAGCTCTTTGATAACATCAATGATGTCGTTATTGCTTAAAACGCCTTCACCAACAATCTCTTTACGACCTAAGCGTAAATTAAATTTCATCCGACCTACCGCCGACAGGTCATAGCGATCTAGTGAGAAGAATAAATTATTAAATAATTTTAATGCCGATTCTTTTGTAGGTGGCTCACCAGGTCGCATCATACGATATATTTCAACAAGCGCATCCAGTTGATTCAGTGTTGAGTCAACTTTTAATGTATTAGAAATATAAGGGCCTCTATCAAGATCATTAACATATAAGGTTTCAATTTTCTTTGCGCCACTGGCTAAAATTTTATCAATATTTTCTTCTGTAATTTCAGCATTCAGGTCAGCAACAATCTCACCTGTTTCCTCATTGATTATAGCTTTTGCTAAAATCTTACCTATTAGATATTCATTTGGAACATCAAGCTTTTTAACCTCTGCTTTTTGTAACGCACGGATATGTTTAGCCGTAATCCGGCGACCATCTTCAATAAGAACCTTACCCTTAACTTTAATATCAAAATTAATGATTTCACCACGAAGACGTTCAGCGACAAGCTCCATACTGACACCAGATTTAGCCAAGGTGAAAATATTGTTTTCATAGAACATTTCAATAATTTGTTCGTTTGTATATTCTAACGCCTTAAGTAAGATTGTTGCTGGCAACTTCCGCCGGCGATCAATTCGCACATAAGCGATATCTTTGTGGTCAAACTCAAAATCTAGCCAAGAACCACGATACGGAATAACCCGGGCTGAAAACAATAATTTTCCTGAGGAATGAGTTTTACCTTTATCGTGATCGAAAAACACACCTGGAGAGCGATGAAGTTGAGACACAATAACGCGCTCTGTACCATTAATCACAAAGGTGCCGTTATTCGTCATTAATGGTAATTCACCCATATACACTTCTTGTTCACGTATGTCTTTAACGCGCTTTGAGCCCGCCGGTGATTCTTTATCATAAATAACCAACCGCACTTGCACTCTTAATGGTGAAGCATACGTTGCGCCACGAGATTGACATTCTTTAACATCAAATTTTGGCTTACCTAACCGATAACTTACATACTCTAAAACCGCATAGCCAGTGTGACTAGAAATCGGAAACACACTGCCTAGTGCCGCATGTAAGCCCATCGCTTCTAAATCTTTTACTTTATCAACATCAGATTGAAGAAAACGCTTGTATGAACTAATTTGAGTTTCTAACAAGTAAGGTGTTTCAGTGATACCTTCTTGTTGACCAAACGTTTTACGTATACGTTTTTTCTCGGTGTAAGAGTACGTCATTATCGATCCTTTTATCAATCAATTAAAACAAACCTAGCCAATAAGCTCGGTTTAAAAATTTTGCCCTATAACGAGCAATAGGTCGGCCGTTATACAACGGCCGACCTGATTTTGCATCAAAGCCTAAAAGGCTTTACAAAAATAGTAAGAATTACTTAACTTCAACAGAAGCGCCAGCTTCCTCAAGTTGCTTCTTAGTATCTTCAGCTTCATCTTTGCTAACACCTTCTTTAACAGTCGCCGGTGAGCTTTCTACCATTGTTTTAGCTTCTTTTAAGCCAAGACCGGTAATAGCACGTACAGCTTTAATAGCTGACACTTTGTTTTCACCAAAGCTTGTCATAACAACATCAAACTCAGTTTGCTCTTCTGCAGCGGCAGCTTCACCACCTGCAGCAGGAGCTGCTGCAACTGCGACTGCAGCTGAAACACCAAATTTTTCTTCCATCACTTCCACTAGCTCCACGACATCCATGACGCTCATGTTAGCAATTGCTTCTAATATATCTTCTTTAGAAATAGCCATTGTTTTAGTTCCTATAGTTTAAAGTTTATTAATTAATATTGTTTATGCTGCTTGCTTTTGCACACGCACAGCATCAACAGTACGTACCAATTTGGCATGCGGTTCTGCAAGCGTTCTGACGAATTTCTCGACAGGTGCTTTCATTACCGACATCAGCATGCTGATTGCCTGATCCTTAGTAGGTAGTTTTGACAGTCTTGTAAGCTCTGAAGCATCTAGCAATTGACCACCAACAGAAACAAACTTAGTTTCTAATTTTTTATGATCTTTACTAAAATCCTTCACTAGTCGAGCCGCCGCACCTGGGTCTTCCATAGAAAACGCCATCACCAACGGGCCTACTAGCGCATCTTGAATACAAGAAAACTCTGTATTCTCGACAGCTTTACGTACTAACGTATTTTTTACAACACGCAAATACACACCAGATTTACGAGCTTTTTCACGCAACTCGGTCATCTCACCAACAGTCAACCCACGATATTCAGCTGCTACAGCAGAAAACGCTTTTGCTGCAACCTCAGCCACCTCAGCAACTACCGCTTGTTTTTGCTCAAGATTTAGTGGCATATGTACCTCCTGACTACTGTTATGTAATAACTTTCATTATTACGATTTATAAAACCCTAAAAAGGGCACCCTTTCAACGGGGCCATCCTAAAACCTAACAGGATTTACCGTCTGCGTAGGATATTAAGCAACAATGCACCTACGGTCTTTGACGATTGCCGTATCACTCGGCAATCCAAAGTTTTGACTCTATAATGAGTCGGCCTGAATTAGTATTTCAATCCAGATTGATCAACAACAAGCCCAGGGCCCATAGTTGTTGATAAACTAATTTTTTTCAGATAAATACCTTTCGAAGAAACTGGTTTTGCTTTTACAAGATCAACCAGCAAGGCTTGTAAATTTTCTAGCAATGCGGCTTCATCGAACGTTGTTTTACCAATACTGCAATGAATTATGCCCGCTTTGTCTGTGCGGTAAATTGCCTGTCCTGATTTTGCATTTTTAACTGCTGTAGCAACATCTGGCGTAACCGTGCCAACCTTTGGGTTTGGCATCAATCCTCTAGGGCCTAATATTTGACCCAAAGCGCCAACAACACGCATAGCATCAGGTGACGCAATTACAACGTCAAAGTTTAGATCGCCACCTTTAATTTGTGCAGCAAGGTCATCCATACCAACCACATCAGCTCCAGCTGCTTCAGCTGCCGCGACATTATCTCCCTGAGTAAAAACCGCCACTCGAACACTTTTACCAGTACCATTTGGTAACAACGTTGAACCACGAACATTTTGATCAGATTTACGAGAGTCAATACCCAAGTTAATGCTTATGTCGACTGACTCTTCAAATTTAGATGACGACAATTCTTTTAATAAAGAAAACGCGGTTTTAGCTTCATACGCTTTTCCCGCCTCAACTTTTTCTTTAATTAATTTTTCTTTTTTTGTCAACTTAGCCATTTACACACCCTCCACATCAATACCCATACTGCGAGCACTGCCCGCAATAGTTCTAACTGCCGCATCCATATCTGCCGCTGTTAAGTCTGGGTCTTTCATGGTTGCAATTTCTTCTAGCTGCGCACGCGTAACCTTTGCCACCTTATTTACATTAGGCTCACCTGAGCCTTTAGCGATGCCCGCTATTTTTTTCAATAAAACAGACGCCGGCGGTGTTTTCGTAATAAAGGTAAAACTCTTATCGCTATACACTGAAATAACGACAGGTATCGGCAAGCCTTTTTCCATACCTTGAGTCTTTGCATTAAATGCCTTACAAAACTCCATAATATTAACCCCATGCTGGCCCAGTGCCGGACCAACTGGTGGACTTGGATTAGCCTCACCGGCTTTTACTTGTAACTTAATGTAGGCATTAATTTTCTTAGCCATGTTATCTCCTTAGTGGGTCAAACGTCTTTCGACTCCCCTGTTAAAAAATCAGACCTTTTCGACCTGATCGAATTCCAAATCTACTGGCGTTGAACGCCCAAATATCAGCACTGAAGCGCGAAGGCTGCTTTTCTCGTAATTTACATCTTCCACTGCACCATTAAAGTCCTTAAAAGGCCCGTCATTAATGCGAATAACCTCTCCAACCTCAAACAATACTTTCGGCCTTGGTTTCTCTATGCCTTCTTGTATTCTATTTAAGATTTTATCTGCTTCTTTATCTGTAATTGGCGCAGGCTTATCACTCTTACCACCAATAAACCCGAGTACTTTAGATACGTCCTTCACCAAATGCCAAGTGGCATCATTCAACTCCATCTGCACCAATACATAACCTGGGAAGAACTTTCTTTCGCTCTTCTTTTGCTGACCATCTCGCATTTCGACAACTTCTTCAGTTGGCACTAAAATTTCACCAAACTGATCTTGCATTCCTTCTCGATCAATAGCTTCTTCTAAAGAACTTTTGACCCGGTGCTCAAAATTTGAGTACGCATGTACAACATACCAACGTAATGCCATATTAACTACCTTGCCCTGTTACCATTCCGATACCCCACAACAACAGGCCATCGAACATCCACAATAAAACACCCACAAATAAAACCATTACCATCACAATCAATGTTGTCTGCATAGTTTCCTTTTTTGTAGGCCATACAATTTTACGTAACTCTACTTGCGAACCTTGGACAAATTGCCAAAAACCACGCCCCGTATCAGTCATCATCACCAACGTTACCGCAACACCTAGTGCCACCAATAAACCAATAACACGCAACAATAAAGACTCGTTACCAAAATAATAAAAACCGCCTATGCCGACAATGATCATTGCTATTGCAAGCACAAGCTTTAAGGAGTTAAAGCCTCCTGATGTTTGCTCTGTTTCTGCACTCATATATAAACGTTATACTCTCGTTTTGAAACCTGCCACATCTTGCAAATGGCAGGCCAGGAGGGAATCGAACCCCCAACCTGCGGTTTTGGAGACCGCTGCTCTGCCAATTGAGCTACTGACCTATTTCCTTAGTTAACTAAATTAAGAATACCGAGTTTTACTCAATAATTTTAGCGACGACACCAGCACCAACGGTACG
>NVSW01000116.1 GCA_002401365.1 Piscirickettsiaceae bacterium
GCCACTCTGTTGAGATTGATAATGAAGGTGAGCGGCAAACGATTTCATTTGATAACGCAATTATTGCAGCGGGTTCTCAACCAGTAAAGATACCAGGGTTCCCTTATGAAGATGAGCGTTTAATGGATTCCACAGGGGCACTTGCCTTGGCAGATGTACCTGAAAAGTTGCTGGTCGTAGGCGGTGGCATTATTGGCTTGGAAATGGCGACGGTTTACCACGCACTAGGTTCTAAAATTACGGTGATAGAATTAATGGATCAGCTGGTTGCTGGTTGCGATAAAGACTTGGTCAAACCGCTACATAAACGATTAACTAAACAGCTAGAAAATATTTACTTAAAAGCTAAAGTAACGGCTATTGAGTCTGTGGAAACAGGTCTAAAAGTGAGTTTCTCTGGTGAGGGCGTGCCTGAATCAGACGTATTTGATAGGGTGTTGTTATCGGTAGGGCGTAAACCCAATGGTGGGTTAATTGCGGCAGATAAAGCAGGCGTGCACGTGGATGAGCGTGGCTTTATAACGGTGGATAATCAAATGCGCACCAATGTGCCACATATTTATGCGATTGGCGATATTGTGGGTAATCCAATGCTGGCGCATAAAGCAGTGCATGAAGCAAAAGTGGCGGCAGAAGTTATTGCAGGTGAAAAAGTTGCGTTTGATCCAATGACAATTCCTTCAGTTGCTTATACCGATCCAGAAATCTCGTGGATGGGTTTAACCGAAACCCAGGCCAAAGCGGACGGTATTAAGTACGAAAAATCGGCATTTCCTTGGGCGGCGAGTGGTCGGGCTTTAAGTATTGGCCGTGATGAAGGGATGACGAAAATTCTTTGGGACCCAGATACAAAGCGGATATTAGGCGCAGGTATTGTCGGTACAAATGCAGGTGAACTTATTGCAGAAGCAGTACTGGCACTAGAAATGGGTGCTGATGTTGATGATATGTGCTTAACTATTCACCCGCATCCAACATTATCAGAAACGCTTTGCTTTGCAGCAGAGATGCAGGCGGGAAGTATTACGGATTTATATATTAAGAAGAAGTAACTAAGTTGTTGATCGTTTTTAATAAAACAAGGAGATGATATGACTAGAATATTAATAAGATTGATTTTTTTAATGATGATATCGCTGTCGGTACATGCGTTAGAAATAGAAGGTGTAATCTTGCCAGAGACAAAGCAGTTGGATGATAAGCTGCTGTTGCTTAATGGGGCGGGAACACGCAGCAAGTTCTTTTTCGATTTATATGTTGGCTCTTTATATCTACAAAACAAAAGCAGCGATGCGGGCAGTATTATTAATGCAGATGAGGCAATGTCGATTAGGTTGGATATTGTATCTTCATTGATCAGTGCAAAAAAAATGACCAATGCGACGCTAGAAGGATTCGAGAAATCGACAGGTGGCGATATGTCAGCAATAAAGCCGCAGATAGATCAGTTTTTATCCGCTTTTAAGGAAGAGATAACCGAGGGTGACACCTTTGAATTTATATATGTGCCGAATAAAGGTGTGCTGGTTAAGAAAAACAATGTCAATAAAGAAACCGTTGAATCATTGGAGTTTAAACAAGCACTTTTTGGGATATGGTTGTCGGATGACTCTGTGCAAACATCTTTGAAAGAAGACATGCTCGGATTATAAGTGCAGCTAAGTTTTACCCAAACGGGGGAAGGGAAAAGCCCGTTAGTTATTATGCACGGTCTTTTTGGCAGCGGTAGAAATTGGCAAGGCATTGCTAAACAGCTGTCCAACCGCTTTACAGTTTTCACATTGGACCTGCGAAACCATGGATCATCACAGCACACGGATGAAATGGACTATTCGTCAATGGCAGGTGATGTGGTTGAGTTTTTAGAGAGCCAAGGCTTGGCAGATGCTGCTATTTTAGGGCATAGCATGGGTGGAAAGGTCGCGATGAGTTTGGCGCTATCGCACCCTGATAGAGTTAAAAACTTGATTATTGTTGATATTGCTCCGGTTTCATATCAGCATAATTTTGATGATATTTTGCAGGCATTAAAAAGTGTGCCGGTGGAGAAAATTAGCTCAAGAAAACAAGCAGATGACTATTTGGCAAAAAAAATAGACGTTTTAAGTTTAAGGCAGTTTTTGTTACAAAATTTAGTACCCGTTCCATCTGGTGGCTTTAAATGGCGAGTTAATCTAAAAAGTATTGAAAATAACATGGATGCCATTATGGGGTTCCCCACGGAGGAGTCAAGAGCCGTGTTTGTTCATCCGACATTATTTATTAACGGTGAAAAGTCGACTTACCTATCAGCTAAATATCAACTTGTAGCATTAGAAATGTTTCCTAATGCAGTTGTGCAAACAGTCGCCAATGCTGGGCATTGGCCACATGTAGAATCACCCGTTGAATTTATGATGTATCTGGACCAGTTTTTAGATAATTAAGCTCAAATAGGCTAAAACGTTTTAAAGTTTTTAGTGTATTTGCCGATACCTTCGGTATGAAGATATTGAAATATACCGGCAGTTGTTTTTTACTCGTTTTTTTTGCTACTAGCGCCTCTGCGCACACTTACCAAGCACCGGTAACCGACTCGCAATGGCAGTTTACGGGTAACCGTGTCGCTTGCCATTTATCACATACAGTGCCTCAATACGGTGTTGGTGTGTTTGACCAGCGTTCTGGGGAAGCTATTAAATTCACCTTACGTGCCGAAGCATATGTGCCGCCCATTCAAACTGCGATGTTGACATCCGTACCGCCAAGGTGGATGCACGATGCGCCAATTTTAAAATTGGCTTCGTTAAAAGGGAATAAAAAAGTGTTGTCGGTTAACAGCGACGCATCGGAGCGGATGTTGCAAGAATTATCTAATGGTAAATTTCCGCAGTTTAGTTATAAGGCAAAGCAGGGCAAGGTGAAGGTATCTATTTCATCTATTAATTTTCTAGCAGCGATGAGCGAGTTTGAGGCTTGTAGGCAAAATTTATTACCCTATAGTCGAGATGACGTGCATCAGCAGTTAGCCTTGTTCACCCAAAGTAGTGCTTTAATAACGCATCAAAATAGGAAATTACTCAAAAAGGCCGGTACCTATATAAAAGAAGCGGGAGTGGGTCAACGCATCGATTTAGTGAGTGGTACAGAAGGCTTTTCGGTTAAAGATGGTCGCCGAGTTTATGATAAACGTATTCAAAGTATTCGTGAGCATTTACAGCAAGTGGGTATTTCTGAGGATAGGGTTATAGCCTTAGCTGATCCTGAAGCACTAGAGACGCCAGAAGGCAGTATTCGTTTAAAAGTGGCAGGCCCTGAGCCCTTTAGACAGATATATTTTAATTCTGGTTCCGTTAAATTAAATGCGCGTGATCATGCAAAATTGGATTTTATGTTGGAATATATGCGGTTGCAAAACGCCAAAGCTAAATTGGTATTGAAGGGGCATACAGACAGTAAGGGTAGCCGCTTTGCTAATGTTAAGGTAGCAGAAAAACGTGTTGCAGTTATTAAAAAGTATTTGCTGTCGAAGGGTATGAAGACCAACCAAATAGTGACCAAAGCATATGGCGAAAGTAAGCCAACAACAACTAATCGCTACCCTGGTGGCCGACAGCTTAATAGGCGTGTTGAAATTTCAATTGTAGGATAGCTTTAACAAGACCCTCATCATTCGGGTATAATTTGCGATCATTAATGGTTTAAATCGCGAGTTATACAACATGTCAAAGCAAGCAGTAAAAAAAGTCGTTCTTGCCTATTCAGGTGGGCTAGACACCTCCGTTATTCTTAAATGGTTAGAAGATGTTTACCATTGTGAAGTCGTTACGTTTACTGCCGACTTAGGCCAAGGTGAAGAAGTTGAACCAGCACGCGCTAAAGCGGAGCTGTACGGTATTAAAGAGATTTATATCGACGATCTGAAAGAAGAGTTTGTGCGTGATTTTGTCTTCCCCATGTTCCGTGCGAATACAATTTATGAAGGCGAGTATTTACTCGGAACATCTATAGCGCGTCCGCTTATTTCAAAGCGATTGATTGAAATTGCTAATGAAACAGGCGCGGATGCTATTTCACACGGCGCAACCGGAAAAGGTAATGACCAAGTGCGCTTTGAACTCGGAGCTTATGCACTAAAGCCTGACGTAAAAATCATCGCACCTTGGCGTGAATGGGATTTAACCTCACGCGATACCTTACTGGCGTACGCCGAAAAAGCAGGTATCGCCGTTGAAATGAAACGCGGTAAAAAATCACCGTATTCAATGGACGCAAATCTACTGCATATTTCCTACGAAGGCGACATTTTAGAAGACCCTTGGGTTGAGCCAGAAGACGATATGTGGCGCTGGACGGTATCACCTGAAAACGCACCAGATACAGCAACATACATAGAACTTGACTACAAAGGCGGCGATATTGTTGCGATTGATGGACAAACTATGTCACCTGCAACGGTGCTGGCCGAATTGAATAAAGTCGGTGGAGCAAACGGCATTGGTCGTGCGGATATCGTAGAAAATCGCTATGTGGGGATGAAAGCTCGTGGCTGTTACGAAACACCCGGCGGCACCATCATGCTAAAAGCACATCGTGCGATTGAGTCCATTACGCTAGACCGTGAGGTAGCACATTTAAAAGATGAGTTGATGCCACGCTACGCGAGTTTGATTTATAACGGTTACTGGTGGAGCCCTGAGCGTGAAATGCTACAAACGATGATTAACGCCTCACAAGTAACGGTAAACGGTCGTATTCGTTTAAAACTATATAAAGGCAACGTGATTGTTGTAGGCAGGGAGTCACCCACGGATAGCTTGTTTGATGAAAACATTGCCACGTTTGAAGATGATGGTGGCGCGTACGACCAAAAAGACGCAGCGGGCTTTATCAAGCTAAATGCATTGCGTATGCGAATAGCGGCTAGAAAACGGGGTTAAAAAAACGCCCTCTACGAGTAGAAGGCTAAGAGGACTCTTGTATCCGATTGAGGTCGAGAGAGCAGAATAAGGATAATAGGGTATCCGTTAATACTGCTTAAGAGCTGAACGTAGCTTACTCGCCTTTTTTAAAGATGAAAATGTGGCAAATTGTCGCAGGGGCAGTGATATGAGCAACCAAAAGCCGTTAGCGTCCATTCCAACCCATGTTTTTATGGGCTTTTTTAAAATCGTATACGA
>NVSW01000117.1 GCA_002401365.1 Piscirickettsiaceae bacterium
ATGACAAAAGCAATTCGGTTGAGCTCATTACGTAGTAGTTAATGATTTACTTGAAAATTATATGAAGATATCCATACAAGTTAACGCAAGTCCATATCAGTATCAAGCGTCTGATAGTGCTTGGCAGTTTGCCTCAGCCGCTCTTGAGGGTGGGCATGAGGTGTTTCGAGTATTTTTTTATCACGATGGGGTGTATAACGCCCTACGGGATGCGCGTCCGCCAGGTGATGAGAGAAACATAGTCGAACGCTGGTCGCGCTTGAATATTGAGAAGGGCGTTGATTTGGTTGTTTGCGTTTCATCGGCGCAACGTCGTGGACTATTAGACGCATCGGTGGCGAAAAAAGTAGGCGGTTATCCGCAAGCATTAGCGGGTGGGTTTCGTATTGCTGGTTTGGGTTTGTGGATGGAGGCCGTTATTGAGTCGGATCGACATATTATTTTTGGGGCTTAAAAATGTCTAAAAAGCTCACATTCATTTTTGATAAGCCGTTACATGGAAATGTTCAGGCGCAAGAATT
Organism: Piscirickettsiaceae bacterium; assembly: GCA_002401365.1. Classification (GTDB taxonomy): domain Bacteria; phylum Pseudomonadota; class Gammaproteobacteria; order Methylococcales; family Cycloclasticaceae; genus Cycloclasticus. Next base: position 522 of record NVSW01000117.1, read on the forward strand.
TGTAGATGCCTTATTGATGGCAGCAGCGTTTGATCAGCAGCTAACGGTGGTGTTCGTGGGTGATGGCGTTTTTGCGTTACTGAAAAACCAAAACCCTAAAATACTAGATATGAAAAGCATGTCGGAAACATTAGATACTTTTCCTCTGTATGATATTAATGATGTCGTAGTAGAGCAAGAAGGGTTAGATGAAAGAGGATTGGTGTTAGATCAATTGTCGGCTTCTTATACGGTCTTGTCACGCGAACAAATTGCTCAGCAGATGCTGACGGCTCATCATGTTTTTAGTTTTTAACGTGTTACATATAATTAATAAAAATATTTTCGAAAACGCAGCGTTAAGTGACTGTATTAATGTCGTTGATAATTGTAGCGTGATTTTACTAATAGAAGATGCCGTCTATAGTGCAATTGAGAGCCCTAAAACAAGCGTATTCCAGTCGTTGCCTGAGGATGTATTGGCTTACGTTTTGTTGCCAGACTTAGAAGTCAGAGGCATTGAGTTAGAACAATGTTTTAGCTTTATTAAAACCGTTGATTATCAGGGTTTTGTACAATTGGTCGCGGATAATAACCCTGTGCGGTCTTGGTTCTAATCCAAATGATGGATATTGATCGGTTAGACGTGGATGAGTATGGTTTTTTGAAAGATAGTTCGCAGTGGAGTCGTACAATCGCACAAAGTCTCGCTCAGAGAGATGGTTTGACTCTTACGCCAGAGCATTGGGAAATCATCATGTTTATGCAGGTGTATTACAAGCAGTATAAGCACCAACCGAACGCTCGGCTGTTTGGGCAAGCGATTAAAAAAACCTTAGGGGCAGACAAAGGTGCGTCAATATACCTTTATAAATTATTTCCTGATGGGCCTTTGAAATACGCTAATAAATACGCGGGTTTACCGATACCACCATCGTGTATTTAGTTGAAATCTGATTGCTTAAATTTATGAATTTGCCGCCTTTGTTTTTTGTTTGGCCGTTCTGATTGCGGGGTAGATGCGTACATGTCTTTGTTAATGGCAGCTAGTTGTTGTCTGCGTTTTAAACTCTGCTCACTTTCTAGATAAAGTAATACAGCTTCGGTGGCCGGCCGGCGTTGCGCATTTAATCCCTGAACTGTTAATTGCCAGCTATAACCATTTTTATTGATGTCTAGAACATCGTTTATATGCACTTCTTTACTAGGTTTTGCCCGTTGGTTGTTAAGGTGAACCTTGCCGCCGGAAATTGCTTCAGAGGCTAGTCGGCGTGTCTTGTAGAACCTAGCAGCCCAGAGCCATTTATCAAGCCGTTGCTTCATTAAGGTTTGTTTAGACTTAGGCAAAGCAATTAGGCCAGTAATTCATTTAGTTTTCCTTCACGTTCAAAACCATAAAGTTCCATGCAATCTCCAATATGGGTTTCCCCATTAAATATTTGCGGCACTGTGCGGCGTTGGCTTTTGCGCATCATTTCGGCTCTTTTGTCAGGGTCCTTGTCGACTGAAATTTCAATATAATCGATATTTTTATTGTTCAATAGGCGTTTTACTTGTACACAATATGGGCAGTATGCAGTGGTATAAATGGTAATGTTAGACATGTTTAAGCTGTTTGGTCAAAACCTGAATATTAACAGATTCGGACAATATGAGGGGTATTAGCCGGTTTGTACTGGCAAAAAGGCGGGGTATTAAGTAGAATCTCGCACTAATGTGATTTTTAGTAAAACATAAGAGAGAATAGAGCAATGAAGCGATTATTAGCAATTTTATTAGGTTTTGGGATGGTGCTTTCGGTGGCTGCAAATGCTGCCGGTGATGCTACTGCTGGTATGATTAAAGGACAAACATGTTTAGGTTGTCATGGGATTAAAAACTATAATAATGTTTATCCTACGTATCATGTGCCAAAACTCGGTGGGCAACATGCTGGATATCTGGTTGCAGCAATGAAAGCGTATAAAACAGGAACAAGAACCCATTCGACCATGTATGCAAATGTTGCGGATTTATCTGAGCAAGATATGCAAGACATAGCTGCTTACTTTGAACAAGATGGCAAATAATTGCTAATTACACGATATTGAGGAAGAAGATGAAACAGTTAATTAAAGTAGTTATAGCAGTAAGTGTACTAGCGGTGTCTGCTAGTGTTATGGCAGGTGGCAATGTACAGGCTGGCAAAGAAAAAGCAACAACGTGCGTGGCATGCCATGGTGAAGGTGGCGTGAGTGCGAGCCCAATGTTTCCAACAATTGCTGGGCAGCATGAAGACTATATCGTGCACGCATTAAATGCATATAAAACAGGCAAACGTAACAATCCCATTATGCAGGGCACTGTGGCAGCATTAAGTGAAGAAGATATTGATGATTTAGCAGCATACTTTGCTAGCCAAACAGGCCTTAAAACATTAAAAAAATAACTGCTAACTAGGGGCGAAGCCATATAAAGGAGCGCGCATGTTTGCGCGTTTTTTTGTGTCCGCAAAGTTGAGCTGGACCATGATGTTAACTTTGTTACATTATTGGCAAGTTTAGCAGGTTGAAATCGTGCAGTTTGTGTCCATAAAATAGGGAGCGGTAATGAGCGAAGATATTACTTTAAAAGTTAAGCATAATGACGAAGGGAAGTTGCTTGAGGAATGCGAATACCTAGGTGATTTGATGCATGGCAAGCGTACGATTTGGCACCCATCTGGAGCTAAAATATCGGTAACGGATTTTGTTAAGGGCGTGATGAATGGCAAACATATTTCGTGGTATTTAAGTGGCCGTGTCGCATTAGAGGCAACAGTGGTTAATGGCCATTATCATGGGCTTTTTGTGGCTTATTGGCCCAATAGTACAAAGCGGGAAGAAGGGCATCTAGAAAATGGGGAGCGTGTAGGCGTATTTAAATCGTGGTCGGACACGGGTGAGCTACTGGCTGAGAAAAATCATGACGAATAAAAAGTGAGCTTTATGGGGGGTGCTAGTAAAGCGGCAGAAAAAAGCCTATAATGCGGCGTTGCAATAAAAAATCCACATTAATCAAGGCTAACTAAAATGAACGAGAAAACACCGCAAGATATTTTTGAAGAAATGGCAGGTAAGGGCAAACATATGTTTAAAGATTTTTCAAAAAACGAGTCAAAAGAAATGATGTCTCAGTTTGGAAATTCATGGAACACCATTATGACACGCGCGATGGAAAGCCCTGAAGAATGGGTTAAAACAATGTCTGGCTTCTATCAAGAGCAATTTACTCTTTGGACGAATATGTTTAACCAAAACGCTGAATCAAGTGTTCAACCTGCGAAAGGCGATCGTCGTTTCTCAGGCGATGAATGGGAACAAAGCCCCGTGCACAACTATTTAAAGCAGTCTTATTTGCTATCTAGCCGTTGGTTAACAGGCATGGTTGAAGATTCAACGTTAGACGATAAAGAGAAGAAAAAGTGTGACTTCTATACGCGCCAGTTTATTGATGCGATGTCACCGTCAAATTTTGCTATGACAAACCCAGAAGTGTTGAAAGAAACAATGGACACGAAAGGGCAAAACTTAGTCGCAGGTCTTGAAAACTTAATGCAGGATATGGAGAAGGGTCGTATCACCATGACGGACGAGTCACAGTTTAAACTCGGTGAAAACTTGGCGACGACGTCGGGTTCAGTTGTTTTTGAAAACAAATTGATTCAATTGGTTCGTTTTAAACCAATGACTGAAAAAGTGAATGAATGTCCAATATTAATCATTCCTCCTTGCATCAATAAGTATTATATTTTGGATTTGTCAGAACATAATTCATACGTACGTTATTGCCTAGAACAAGGTAATGACGTGTACATTATTTCATGGCGTAACCCTGATAAATCATTGGGTGACGTAACTTGGGATGAGTACATTTCAGAAGGCACTATCCCTGCGATTGATGCCGTAAAAGAAATTTCAAACGCTAAGAAAATCAACGGTGTATCTTGGTGTATTGGTGGAACGATGTTGGCAACAACTATGGCTGTCTTAGCAGCAAAACGTAAGAAGCCATTTGCAACAGCCACCTTCTTTACCACATTGCTAGATTTTTCTGATCCAGGTGAATTGGGCGTGTTTATTGATGAGTCACAAATACAGCAGCACGAACATAAATTGAAAGAAGGCGGCGTGATGCCGGGTAAACAATTGGCGTCTACATTTTCGATGTTGCGTGCTAACGATCTTATTTGGAGCTATGTAGTAAATAATTACCTTAAAGGTAAAACACCACCTCCGTTTGATATTCTTTACTGGAATGGCGATTCAACAAACATGACGGCCGCCATGTACACATGGTACTTGCGTAATATGTACTTAGAAAACAACCTAGTAAAACCGGGTGTTATTGAGTTATGTGGCGTTAAAATTGATTTAGGTAAAATTGATTGTCCTGTGTATTTCTTATCAGCGATTGAAGATCATATTGCCCCTTGGAAAACAACGTTCACTGGAACAGAGTTAGTGACAGGCGATGTTGAATTTGTATTAGCGGCTAGTGGCCATGTTGCAGGTGTTATTAACCCTGCGAATAAAAACAAGCGTCATTTCTGGAAAGATGGTGAGCTAGGCAAAGGTGCTGATCATTGGTTGGAAACAGCTGAAGAAGTACCTGGAAGCTGGTGGAATCATTGGG
>NVSW01000004.1 GCA_002401365.1 Piscirickettsiaceae bacterium
TTTGAAGGATAATACTAAGGTTAAAGCAAACCTAGTAAAGGTGTCTAATTCAGATGATTTGGCGTTGTTAAAAATCAATAATTGTAAAGCGCCTTTTCTAACATTTGCCCGTTCATCGGCTGTGTCACAAGGAATGGATATTTATGCAATTGGTAGTCCATTAGGCTTAAGAGATCAACTTACCAAAGGTACGGTTACACAAATCAGTAGCCATGGTATTTCTACGGACGCGCAAATCTTGCCTGGCAATAGTGGTGGCCCACTAGTAACAGAAAAAGGCCAAGTTGTTGGGGTTAATACGCTGAAAGTGTCGCAAAGAACGCCTTTGGGCGAAGGCTTTGGAATTGCCATTCCGGTTCGTAAGGTTAAGCAAAATTTTGCTCGTTATTTTTAAATAAAATGAATAAAAAATACATTTATTCGATAGCTGGGAAGACGCATCAGTTTAGGGATTTGGCTGACGTGATGGCAAAAGCATCGTCTGCTAAAAGTGGCGATATGTTGGCGGGCATCGCTGCTGAAAGTGACGAACAACGCGTCGCTGCACAAATGTTGCTGGCGAATATACCGTTAAAGCGGTTTATTGAAGAGCCTCTTATATCACCGGATATCGATACAGTAAGCCGACTGTTGTTGGAAGAACATGACGCGGAATCTTTTCAACAAATTGAAAATGATACGGTGGGAGACTTTAGAAATCGTTTATTGAGTTATACGATGAGATCTAAAGAATTAGCAACACTAGCAAGTGGCTTGTTGCCAGAGATGGTTGCAGCGGTTAGTAAGCTGATGCGTAATCAAGATTTAATCCTAGTTGCTAGTAAGTGTGAAGTCATTAGCCGTTTTCGTAATACTATTGGCTTGGCTGGTCGTCTATCGACAAGACTGCAACCTAACCACCCAACGGATGATGCTAGGGGGATTGGTGCGTCCATATTGGACGGTCTTATGTACGCGAGTGGCGATGCAGTGATAGGCATCAATCCAGCGACTGATAACGTGGCAATTTTAAAGCGCTTATTAGTTAGCATGGATGAGTTGATTCAACGGTTTGAAATTCCAACACAATCGTGTGTTTTAGCTCACATAACAACTCAACTTGAAGCAATGGAACAGGGTGCGCCGGTCGATATTGTTTTTCAATCAATTGCAGGAACTGAAGCGGCCAATAAAAGTTTTGGTATTGACCTAGCGTTATTAAGTGACGCTAGGCAAGCGGCATTATCATTAAACAGAGGAACCGTTGGTGATAACGTAATGTACTTTGAAACGGGTCAGGGTTCGTGTCTATCAGCACAAGCACATCATGGTATTGATCAACAAACGCTTGAGGCGCGTGCTTACGGGGTGGCTAGAAAATTCAGTCCATTACTGGTGAACAGCGTGGTGGGTTTTATTGGCCCTGAATATCTATACGATGGTAAGCAAATTACACGCGCGGGCTTGGAAGATCACTTTTGTGGAAAGCTGCTAGGTTTGCCTATGGGTTGCGATGTTTGTTATACCAATCATTCTGAGGCAGATCAGGACGATATGGACAACTTGCTTACGTTGTTAGGTGTTGCCGGCTGCAATTTCTTTATGGGTGTGCCAGGTGCGGACGACATTATGCTTAATTACCAATCAACGTCGTTTCACGATGCACTGTATTTGCGCCAAGTATTAAACAGGAAACCAGCGCCAGAATTTGAAGTATGGTTGCAGCGTATGCACATTGTTGATGAAAACAACGTATTGTTACCAGTCACTGAGCGCCATCCCTTATTGGCCGCTTATTAGGTCTTACGATGACAACTAAAAAAATCCAAACTCAGGATCTTTGGCATTATCTTAAAGAATTCACGCCGGCTCGCATCGCCTTAGGTAGAGCAGGTGGAAGTATACAAACCAATGATTGGTTAGACTTTAAACTAGCACATGCTAGAGCACGCGACGCAGTGCATTGTGAGTTTGATACTAAAGCATTAAGAGGCGGGCTTAGTGATATGGGCAAAAAAACGTTAATGCTGTCGAGTAAAGCCCAAGACCGAACTGAATTTTTGAAGAGGCCTGATTTAGGGCGCCGATTAGATAAGATATCGAAACAACTATTGAACGAGTTTGTTGGAAAAGCGGCCGACTTGGTTATTGTGGTAAGTGATGGGTTGTCCGCAGCAGCTATTCATACCCATGTGGTCAACCTATTGTCGTTACTCATGCCTAAGTTATTAGCGGCTGGGTGGTCAATACTCCCCATCGTTATCGTGCGTTATGGGCGAGTGGCCGTGGAAGATGAGGTCGGCGCTGAATTGTGTGCTAGTACGGTGCTGATGTTGATTGGTGAGCGACCTGGTTTAACATCACCAGATAGTTTGGGTGCATACCTTGTACATGCGCCCAATATTGACAATACAGATGCTAATAGAAATTGTGTGTCTAATATTCGCCCAGCAGGGTTGAGTTACCAGAAAGCAGCGGAGACTATTTTTTATTTGCTGAATGAAATGAAGCGAAGGCAGGTATCCGGCATTGAACTTAAGGATAAACGTTCTTTGACGAATAAGGCTGTTGAATAGCAGCTGTTTAGTAAATTAATTTGAGGGCGTGGTATCGCTCCACTCATAAATTTCGATTGCATCTGGGGCGCAGCTTCGGCAACCGCCTTGGCAAAGCGAACCAGCAGGCATCTTTCTTGCGTAACCTTTTTTTACCCAGTGCTCGAGCATTGCTTTGGCATCGGTTTCGTTGATTTTAAAATGTAAAGCAAGATCACGCACTGGTGCATTGCCTGCTAATTTTAAATAATCACGTATCTCAAATAAAATCATGCGTTTGACGTAGTATTTGTATTCATACCGAGTATTTGTTGCCCCATTTGGCGAAGTGTTAACCAAATGGCAAAGAAGCCGAGGCTTACAACCGCTATCCAAATAGCTGTTTGAGTTGGATGATTTGCGTACGTAGCAATTTGGTAAAACAGGGTAGACATGCCATACGCTAAATATAAGCTCCAGAAAATAGAAAATAATGCCCAACGCGTGCCTGTTTCTCGTTTTACCGCGGCAATAGCTGCAACGCAGGGAACATATAATAAAATAAACAGTAAATAGCTAAAAGCGCCTATTTTACCGTCGAAGTATTTAACTAATGTACCAAACAGGGCGTGGCTAACGTCTTGTTCAGCGGCAGCATTTTCTATAGAGCCGCCCGCATCAAGGGTACGTAAACCAAGCGGGTCGCCCATGTTTTGGAAAGCATCGGTTAAATTTTCACCGGTCGTTGTGATGGCTTCGTTAAATTTGCCTATCAAGCTAAAGCTGTCGGCATCTTGGGTTGGTTGGCCTTCTAAGTTTGAATACACGGCATCAAGTGTTCCAACGACGACTTCTTTTGCCAATAGGCCGCTGAAAATACCAACGATGGCAGGCCAGTTATCGTCTTGTATCCCCATTGGTTTGAATATTGGGGTGAATGTTTTGCTCACCTCGCTCAAGATAGATTTGGAGCTGTTTTCATTACCAAAGCTGCCGTCCGTACCAACAGAGTTAAGGATATTAATGACCATCACCATCATCACAATAAATTTACCGGCCTCTAACACAAATCCTTTTAATCGTTCCCAAGTATGGATGAGTAAACTTTTAATGGCCGGGCGATGATAGGGGGGAAGTTCTATCAAAAAGCTATCGGATTCGCCATCCAAAACAGTTTTTTTGAGTAATAAAGCAGTAAAGATTGCCGCACCAATACCGACGATATACAGCAAAAAAACAATATTTTGCCCGGAGTGAGGAAAAAATGCAGCGGCAAATAATGCGTATACTGATAAGCGTGCGCCACACGACATAAACGGTGCCATCATCACCGTCATGATGCGGTCACGTTGTTTTTCTAGGGTTCGAGTTGCCATGATTGAGGGGACATTGCAACCGAAGCCAACAATGAGTGGTACAAAGGCTTTGCCAGGCAAGCCCAGTTTGCGCATAAATCGATCCATTACAAAGGCTGCCCGTGCCATATAGCCAGAATCTTCTAGGATGGATAGGCAAAAATATAACGTGGCAATAATGGGAATAAATGTTGCAACAACTTGGATGCCACCACCTAAACCGTCGGCCAATAAAACTTGAAACCAACTTGGGAAACCTAAGTTTTGTAATTGAATTCTTAAACCATCAACAAAAAGGGCACCTGCGGTAATATCAAAAAAGTCGATGAGTGCACCGCCAAAATTAATCGTAATGCTAAACATTAAATAGATGGCGAAAAAGAAAATGGGTAGGCCAAATAAATCGCTAAGTACGACTTTGTCAACACGGTCAGACCATGTTTGCTCAGTGCTTGATGACTGTGTTACAACATCAGCTGTTAAATCATGAGCAAATTGATAGCGACTGGCTGCAATCAAACTATCGGCATCTTCACTTGTTTGTTCTTTGATAGCGGCTTGTAGTTGCTGGCAAATTTCTTGAGTCTGTTCAGTAGTAGACGGTGAAAAATAGTTTTCTAAGCACTGTAATGCATGCCAATATTGAATAAACTGCGGTTGTTGGCTATCGTTTAAAGTAGGAATAATGTCATCAATAGCGGCATTAATGATCGATGGGTAATCAATTTTTAAGTGCGTATGCTGTGTACGTTGAAGAATGTTGATAAGCTCTTTTAATAGATCTTTGATGCCTTTATTTTGTCGAGCCATGGTGGCAATAACGGGAATACCTAACGATGAGGATAATGATTCAATATCTATATCCATGCCTCTGGTTTTAGCTACATCCATCATATTGAGTGCTAAAATAGCAGGTATGCCGGTTTCCAGTAATTGAATGCTAAGAAATAAACTGCGTTCAAGATTAGAGGCATCAGCAACAATAAGTAATGCATCAGCTTCACCCGATAAAATATATTGCCGTGCTATTTGTTCATCTAAGGCTTGCCTGTCACTATCTAGGGCATAAACACCGGGTAAATCAACCAGTACGATGTCTTGCCCATGAGCTTTAGCCAAACCTTCACGACGCTCTACGGTTACACCGGGCCAATTGCCGGTTTTTTGTTTTACCCCAGTAATAGCATTAAATAACGTCGATTTTCCACAATTTGGGTTACCAATAACGGCGATAACGGGGCGTCTTTGGGATAAGGCAAGGGGTGAGCCTGTGTCACAACACTGTTTAGTCATAGTGGTTCAACGATAATTTGTTCTGCTAATGCTTCGTTTAGCGCAATGCGAGCATTGCCAATGCTGACCACCATGCCACCTTTTCTTTTTTGTGTGACCTGTAATGGAATTAGCTTAGAAAAGCCAAGCGCTAGTAGCTTTTTCTCAAGCTGTTGGTCCACTTTGTTTTTCCCCAGCATAACGCTTCTACCAATCTCAATATCAGATAATTTGGAAAAATTAACAGGAGGGGTATTGCTCGACATCTTGCTTCAAACGATAATGATAATGATTCCCATTCTAATTCATTAAAGAGCTATGTCAATATTGGAAGCCGTTAATGCACAGCAGAATGACGTGATTTTATGATATAAATCACATATATAAGGATAACGATGCTTATCCAGCCAAAACTTAATAAGCCGATAACGCCGTCATATTTCCCAGTGAGAAAGCCCCAGTCAGCGTTAGAATTATTACTGCTCAGTTCTTTACTAATTTTAATAAGAAAAACCCAGCTGGCGTGTAGGCCGATACAGTAGGCGAGCGTATTTGTTTGTTGACGCACTATAGCTAGAAGAACGCCGACGGAAAAAAGCGCAAGAAAATCGGTTATATCTAAGGAAAGTACTGCCGTGAAAGCGTTTAGAATGACGCTAAGACCGCTAAACCATTGTATTGACGTGGAATCAATGTGGTCAATTGGCTTAATAAAATGAAGCAGAGCATAAAAAAAGCTACTGATAATGACAGCGGTAATAACACCATGCCACTTTTTAGACAGTGAAAAAAACAAGCCTCTGAATAACGTCTCTTCAATTAATGCCACAACTAAACCGGCTATAAGCGCTTTAAGCAGTAATTTGATTCCGATCGGTTCATTAATAGAAATAAGACGTAGGTCTAGGATGACTAGTAAGAAAATAACGACACCAAGAATAATAAGTCCCACAAGAAATGCTTTTGATGACTTAAGTAAAAATGTTTTTATGGGGAGGTTATGGCCAATTAAATGGTTTGATAATTGAAACCATTTCATAGTTGGGAAGATGCCGACCACTAAGAGTAACAGTGCAGAACGTGTCACCCAACTTTCAAATTCAAACGACCCAGTGTGTAGTGTTTGATACAAGGGAATAGCAATAAAAGCCGCTAACAATGCGGCGCTAATAAAGTACAGTAGAAAAAACAGTGATGCTTTCATTAAAAATAATACTTTTATCTTTTTGGGCTCAAAAAAAGGTGCAAATTTGTTTGTAAAATAGGTATGATACCGCACATTATCACCAACCAAAATGCGAAAGTGGCGGAATTGGTAGACGCGCTGGTTTTAGGTACCAGTATCGTAAGATGTGGGAGTTCGAGTCTCCCCTTTCGCACCATTCTTTGAAGAAATTCTATCCAAAAATCAAAACAAGTAGAGAGTAATTATGCAGGTTTCTATTGAATCTAACTCAGATCTTAAAAAAACCATGACCATTGTTGTGCCACAAGAAGAGGTGGATACGGCTATCAATAAACGTCTTGAAGACGTAAAACGTACGGCAAGAATTGATGGTTTTAGGCCGGGAAAAATCCCAATGAGTGTTATAAAAAGTAAATTTGGCAAAGGTATTAGAGCGGAAGCACTGTCGGAGTTGACCCAGAATTTTTTCTATAAAGCGATTATGGAAGAAAAATTAAAGCCTGCTAGCGCTCCTGTTATTACACCAAACGAAGACCATAAAGAAGGTTTTGAATTTTCCGCGAGCTTTGAAGTTTACCCAGACGTTAAAGTAGCAGCAATTAATGAGTTAGAGCTTGAAAAACCAACGTCTGAAGTTGCGGAGTCAGATATTGATGATATGGTTGAAAAGTTAAGGAGCCAAAAATCTGATTGGAATACAGTTGAAGCTAAAGCGGAAGATGGGCACCGTGTATCAATAAGCTTTGAAGGTCATGTCGGTGATAAATCAATTTCAGAAGAGCCTATTAAAAACTTCCCCGTCATCATTGGTTCAAAAAATATGATACCTGGTTTTGAGGATAAATTGATGGGTGCTAGTGCAGGCGATAAATTATCTTTTGAAGTAACGTTTCCAGAGGATTATCAGGAAAAAGATTTTGCCGGAAAGCTTGGCAAATTTGACGTAGAAGTCGATAAAGTTGAAGCCAGCGAACTGCCAACAATAGACGAAGATTTCATTAAAGAATTTGGTGTTGAAAGTGGCGTGTTGGCTGATTTTAGAGCAGACCTTGCAAAAAACATGAACATGGAGCTTGAGCGTGCTTTAGCTTCAAAGCGTAAGCAGATTGTTATGGATGCTATTATCGAAAATAATGAATTAGACGTGCCAGAAGCGTTGGTTGATAATGAAATTAGTCAAATGATGTCTTCATTAAAAGAAAAAGCTCAACAAGCTCAGCAGCCGACTGATATGGACCTGCCAAAAGAGTTGTTTGAAGATCAGGCCACAAGACGGGTTAAGTTGGGTTTGCTGTTATCTGAAATTATTAAAGACAATGACATAAAGGCTGATGCCGATAGAGTTCAAGAGCGGATCAAGGAGTTTGCACAAACTTATCAATCACCTGAGGAAGTTGTTAATTGGTATAACAGTAATCCGCAAGAATTGAATAAAATTGAGAGTGTTGTTTTGGAAGATCAATTGGTAGACTGGGTGTTAGAGACGGCGAAGGTTAAAGAAACGACGATTAGCTTTAAAGAGATTATGGCACCGCCAAACCCCGCTGCTTAATAACTAAACGAGATGAGAATAACTATGGATAATATGGCTGAAACAAAAGCGCTTGGTTTAATACCAATGGTGGTGGAACAGACGGCGCGTGGAGAGCGTTCCTACGATATTTATTCTCGGCTACTCAAAGAGCGCGTTATTTTTTTAGTGGGGCCAGTTGAAGATCACATGGCTAACCTTGTGGTTGCCCAAATGCTATATTTAGAGTCGGAAAACCCAGAAAAAGACATTCATTTATATATTAACTCTCCAGGTGGCTCAGTGACGGCTGGGTTGTCGATTTATGACACCATGCAGTTTATTAAGGCTGATGTGAGCACGATGTGCATAGGCCAAGCGGCTAGTATGGGAGCGCTGTTATTAACAGGTGGTGAAAACGGCAAACGGTTTGCATTGCCCCATTCAAGAATGATGATTCACCAGCCCTTAGGTGGCTTTCAAGGTCAGGCATCTGATATTGAGATTCATGCAAAAGAAATTTTATTGATTAAAGATAGATTGAATAAAATCATGTCTAACCATACAGGGCGGTCTATGGAAACGATTGAAAATGATACCGATAGAGATAACTTTATGGGCAGCGAAAAAGCCGTTAAGTATGGCTTAATTGATCGAGTGCTAAGTAGCCGAGTATCACAAAAGGATGATAAAAATGAAGCATAGACTGGACAGATGAGAAATCTGAACCATAATATATAGACAGTTAAGCAATTGCTTAGTAGTTTTTATATTAATACCGGTGTAAGTAAAAAGAGGCATTTATGAGTGACGACACAAAAAATGATAACAAAGAAAGTAAGATTTTAATTTGTTCATTTTGTGGAAAAAATCAACACGAAGTGAGAAAGCTTATTGCTGGACCTTCCGTTTTTGTTTGTGATGAGTGCGTAGAACTCTGCAATGATATTATCAAAGAAGAGCTGGATGAGGCGGGATCAGTATCTGCTGATGGTGATCTGCCAAAACCAAAAGAAATAAAAGAAGCGCTTGATAATTATGTTATCGGTCAATCAGAAGCTAAAAAAATATTATCAGTTGCTGTTTATAACCACTATAAAAGGTTAAACGCGACTAAAGGCACAGATGATGTTGAGCTATCAAAAAGTAACGTTTTATTAATTGGTCCTACGGGCTCAGGTAAAACCTTGTTGGCTGAAACATTAGCGCGCCAGCTTAATGTGCCGTTTACCATTGCGGATGCAACAACACTTACTGAAGCGGGTTATGTTGGTGAGGATGTTGAAAATATTATCCAAAAAATATTACAAAAATGTGACTTTGATGTTGAGAAGGCAGAAAGTGGCATTGTTTATATCGATGAAATTGATAAAATTTCAAGAAAATCTGACAACCCCTCGCTAACTCGAGATGTGTCAGGTGAAGGGGTTCAACAGGCCTTATTAAAATTAATTGAAGGTACGGTGGCATCTGTTCCTCCTCAGGGTGGAAGAAAACACCCGCAGCAAGAGTTTTTACAAGTAAATACGGCTAATATTCTGTTTATTGTAGGCGGTGCATTTGCCGGCTTGGATAAAATAATCCAAAACAGATCAGAGAAAAATGTCGGCATTGGTTTTTCTGCTGAAGTGAAGGCAGACAAAGATGATGATGCACTTTCTAAGGTTTTACATTCAGTTGAGCCAGAGGACTTGATAAAATTTGGCTTGATTCCAGAATTTGTTGGTCGCCTACCTGTGGTAGCAACATTGGAAGAGTTAGATGAAGAAGCGTTGATAGAGATTCTTAGTGAGCCTAAAAATGCATTAACAAAACAATATGCCCGACTATTTGATATGGAAGGTGTTGAACTTGAGTTTAGAAAAGAAGCACTAAGAGAAATAGCCAAAAAAGCAATGGCTCGCAAAACAGGTGCTCGTGGTTTAAGGACAATACTAGAAAAAGTATTGTTGGATACAATGTATGACTTGCCGTCGCTTGAAGGTGTTAGCAAAGTGGTGATAGACGATAAAGTTATTCGTGGTGAATCTTTCCCTCTGTTTATTTACGAAAGCGAACAAAAAATAAGTTCAGCTGAATAATTTATTACCCCAATAGCAAAAAAAGGCGCTTAAAGCGCCTTTTTTTGTGTTTAAACCTTGAAATAGTGTCTTGATGCCCTAATATTCTATTTATATTCCCTTTTTTATAACAGCAACAATTATGAGTGACACGCAAAAATTAAATAATATACCGGTACTACCACTAAGAGACGTCGTGGTGTATCCACACATGGTGATTCCACTGTTTGTTGGACGTGATCGTTCAATTCAAGCTATTGACCTAGCAATGGGGGATAGCAAGAAAATCCTGTTGGTAGCTCAGAAAGACCCAGATAACGATGACCCTAAAGACGCAGACTTATTTGAAATTGGTACCTTGGCAACAATCTTGCAGCTCCTGAAACTACCAGATGGTACGGTTAAAGTGTTGGTTGAAGGTGAGCAGAGGGTAAAAATAGATAGAATTGAAACCCGTGAAAAACTATTTTCTGCGGATGTTAGCATATTAGAAGATGAGCTTGATTTAGAAGAGCATGAAATGGAAGTGTTGACTCGGACAGTTATAGCGGGATTTGAAAATTACGTAAAACTTAATAAAAAAGTTCCCCCAGAAGTTTTTACATCCTTAGCTGGTATTGAAGAACCCAGTAGGCTTGCTGACACAATGTCTGCGCATATGATGCTTAAGGTTAATGAAAAGCAGAAAGTCCTAGAAATTAATAACATAAGGGAGCGCCTTGAGCACCTAATGTTATTAATGGAAGGTGAAGTTGATATTCTTGAGATGGAAAAACAAATACGCACGCGCGTTAAGCAACAGATGGAGAAGAACCAGCGCGAATATTATTTGAGCGAACAAATGAAAGCGATTCAAAAAGAATTGGGCGATATGGAAGACGTGCCTAATGAAACAGATGAGCTAGAAGCAAAAATTGAAGAAGCTGGGATGTCAAAAGAAGCAAAGACGAAAGCAATGTCTGAGCTTAATAAATTAAAAATGATGTCACCTATGTCTGCTGAGGCAACAGTGATTAGAAATTATATTGATTGGATTGTTGGCGTGCCATGGAAAAAGCGTACTCGTATTCGCCATGATTTAGCTAAAGCACAGAAAGTGTTGGATGCAGATCATTTTGGTCTAGAAAAAGTTAAAGAGCGGATCCTTGAGTATTTGGCCGTTCAACAGCGAGTAAAAAACATGAAAGGGCCGATACTGTGCCTTGTAGGACCACCAGGTGTTGGTAAAACATCATTGGGCCAGTCCATTGCGCGTGCAACTAACCGCAAGTTCGTTCGTATGTCGCTTGGTGGGGTGCGAGATGAAGCTGAAATTCGCGGTCATCGCAGAACGTATATTGGCTCAATGCCTGGCAAAATTTTACAAAACCTATCGAAGGTTAAAACTCGTAACCCATTATTTCTGCTAGATGAAATAGATAAGATGGCGATGGATTTTCGTGGCGATCCAGCGTCAGCATTGCTAGAGGTATTGGACCCAGAGCAAAATAACACCTTTAATGATCATTACTTAGAAGTAGATTTTGACTTGTCTGATGTGATGTTTGTTGCAACAGCAAATAGCATGAATATCCCTGGACCATTATTAGATAGGATGGAAGTGATTCACCTGTCGGGCTATACCGAGGATGAGAAAATCAGCATTACGGAAGACTATTTGATTGATAAACAACTTAAAAATAATGGCTTAAAAGAGTCAGAGTTACATATTAGTCAATCTGCAATTAGAGATACCGTTCGTTATTATACCCGTGAGGCAGGGGTAAGAAATATTGATAGGGAGATGTCAAAAATTTGCCGTAAGGTTGTTAGAGACATCTTGCTGAGTAAATCTAAGAAAAAAATAAATGTTACCTCGCGGAATTTAAATAAATATTTAGGTGTTAGGCGTTTCAGTTTTGGTAAAGCAGAGGAGGCTAATCAAGTTGGTCAAGTGACCGGTCTAGCATGGACAGAAGTTGGTGGTGAGTTGTTAACGATAGAAACGGCCATTACCACAGGTAAAGGAAAACTGACCCTCACAGGCAAGCTAGGGGATGTTATGCAGGAGTCTATTCAAGCGGCATTAACGGTTGTGCGTAGCCGTGCTGAAACACTTGGCATTGAGGCTGACTTTCATCAAAAACACGATATTCATGTGCACGTGCCTGAAGGTGCCACCCCGAAAGATGGCCCTAGTGCCGGTATTGGAATGTGTACGGCAATTGTTTCTGCTTTAACGAGGATACCAGTATTAGCTAACGTGGCGATGACGGGTGAAATTACATTACGCGGTGAAGTATTGCCAATTGGTGGCCTCAAAGAGAAGCTCTTAGCAGCTTTAAGAGGAGGAATTACCACCGTTATTATCCCCCATGAAAATGAGAAGGACCTTGTTGAGATGCCGGCTAATATAAAACAAAATCTAGACATTATTCCGGTTCGTTGGATTGACGAGGTTCTTACCTTGGCACTGAAAAGTGTGCCGGGGCCTAAAACGGCCAAATCAAAACCTTCAAAAAGTAGCGGAATTAAAAAGTCGACGCTAAAAACTAAAACAATAACATCACATTAAAAAATTTAGCTAGAAACTAGATTAATGTGTAATAAATTTATTTTTTATTTATGGGGCTATTTAGAAAGGCAAAAATAGTAACTTAAAGCCTTGTCATGCTTGACATGGGAGGGGTTCAAGGATATAAATTCACCTCGGCAAAGATTACCTTAGCAATGGCTTTAATATTTGGTGGTCTGAGTGCTTGAAACTTGATATTTTTATAAACTTAAATTAATCCTTTTGGGGGAACTACATGAACAAATCAGAACTTATTAATGCAATTGCAGACGAATCAGGTCTTACTAAAGCTGATGCAGGTCGTGCATTAGATGCAACAGTTACATCTGTAACAAACGCACTTAAAGGCGGTGATTCAGTATCACTTATTGGCTTTGGAACATTCTCTGTAAAGGCTCGCGCAGCACGTGCAGGCCGCAACCCACAAACGGGTGCAACTATTCAAATTAAAGCTTCAAATATTCCTGCATTTAAAGCTGGAAAAACTTTAAAAGACTCTGTAAACTAGCGCCTCTTCGGAACTAGGGTGCTTAGCTCAGCTGGGAGAGCGTCGCCCTTACAAGGCGAATGTCGGGGGTTCGATCCCCTCAGCACCCACCAACAAGGAGTGGTAGTTCAGTTGGTTAGAATACCGGCCTGTCACGCCGGGGGTCGCGGGTTCGAGTCCCGTCCACTCCGCCAAAACAACCCTAGGGCCAATAAGGCCCTAGGGTTTTTTTTTAAATTAAAGTATTAGGTTATACAGTTATGTTAGATAGTTTAAGAACACACGTAAAAGGCTGGCTTGGAATGGTGATCATTGCTGCTATATCTTTATCATTCGTACTAATGGGGGTTCAGGGTTATACGGGTTCTGGTTCGGAAGCACCTTTGGCCGAAGTGGGCGATAGAAAAATCTATCAAGCAAACGTCAATAATGCTTATTTGCAACGAGTATCGCAACTAAAAGAGCAGTATGGTGAGAATTATTCTGCTGACCTATTTAATGAAGAAGCACTACGAAATGAGGTTCTTAACCGCTTGGTTCAAGAGCAATTGATATTGCATACGGTTGAACGTGATGGTTATGGGGTGTCTGAGCAGGCAGTGCTGAAAATAATAAGTGAACTGGAAGCATTTCAGTCTAATGGCCAGTTTGATAAGACCTTGTACAATGAATTATTGAGAGCTAAAGGGCTTACCTCAGCAGGTTTTGTGCAGCAAATAAAAGTGGGTCTGATGCGAGACCAGTTCATTAAAAGTATTGTAGATACTACGCTGGTTGATGATAGTGAAATTGAAGATTTCTATCGTTTAAATAATCAATTACGTGAAGTTGAATACTTAACGTTGCCGTTAGCATCAATCTTAAACACCATAACTGTCAGTGATGATGAGTTGCAAAAAGATTACCAGCAAAATGAACATTTATATAAGACACCGGAGCTTGTTTCGGTAGATTATGTTGAACTAAGTTTATCTAGCTTAATGGCTGACATTGAACCAACAGAGCAAGAACTGATGGCCTTTTATGAAAGCGAGAAACAATCGTTTACCTCTGAAGGCCGCCGACGTGCGAGCCATATTCTTTTTGAAGCACCTAGTGGTACAGCAGAGGCTATATCTGAAGAAATACGTACTAAGGCAGAGCACGTTTTACTACGGCTGCAAAATGGTGAGAAATTCGAAATCTTAGCAAAAGAATTCTCGGACGATATTGGTTCAGCTAAAAACGGTGGTGACCTTGGTATTATTAATAAAGGAATGATGGATGATGCGTTTGAAGGTGCCTTGTCGGCTCTTCAGGTAGATGAAATAAGTGATGTTATTCAGTCAGAGTACGGCTTTCACATCATCAAACTAACTGAACTTGAAGAAACAAAAATTGAGCCTTTTGATAAAGTAAAAGATAAGGTCGAGCTTGCATACAAGAAACAAATTGCAGGTGAAAAGTTCTATCAGCTAAGTGAGCGGTTGGCTGAGTTAAGTTTTGAAAACCCTGACTCATTAGACGTCCTAGTTGATGAACTAGGGTTAGCCATTAAGCACTTGGATCTATTCTCGGAAACCGAAGGTAGTGGAATTGCTAGCAATGATAAAATTCGTCATGCAGCTTTTACGGAAGACTTTTTAGCAGGGAACAACAGTGAGCCAGTTGAGTTAGAGGCTGATCACCTTGTGGTGTTGCATTTAAGCGAGCATAAGCCGACGAGTACGAAAAAATTTATAGACGTGAAGGCCGATGTTGAACTATCAGTTCGTCGCCATAAAGCAGGTGTTGAATTAAAGGCGAAGGCAGATACATTAATGACGGATGTTAAATCTGGCAAAACGCTGAAGCAACTAGCCGAAGAAGATAAGGTTGAATTTACGGCTGCTGGCTCAATAACACGTAATGATAAATTAGCACCTGCTGCACTTATTCGAGATGTGTTTAGCATGGCACATCCAAGCGAGGACAAACCGAGCTATAAAACGTCGTTTATTGAAAATGGCGATATTATTATTGTTGCTTTAAGTGACATTACCGATGGTGATACAGCTAGTATTGATGCTGCGGCACGTGACTCGTTTAAAAAGTTTTTAGGGCGCTTAAAAGGTGAAGTAACACTTGCTGCTGCGTTAGCAAATTTAAGTGTTGATGCGGATGTGGTTTTTGCTAACCAAGCTAAATAATAAATGAAACTTCACTGGCAAATATTCATTGCCATTGGGTTGGCCATTGTTGCGGGTATTATCACCGGTGAACAGGCTGGCATTGGCTCATTTCGGTTTTTTGATATTTACGTATTTATCGGAACCCTGTTTCTAAATGCGCTTAAGATGTTGATTGTGCCACTCATCTTATCGTCCATTATCTGTGGTATTGCCAATATGGGTGATCTCGGGGGTTTAGGTAGGCTTGGCGGCAAGACAATTACTTATTACTTATCGACGAGCGTCATTGCTATATTGATAGGTATGGTGTTGGTTAATGTTGTAGAACCAGGCATTATTGACGGTGAGCCAGTCCGTGACCGGGTTGGATTGAGTGAGAATATTGATGAGATTGCCTCTAAAGTAGAAGGTAAGGGTGCAGGTGATATCGCTGGCGTGTTTTTACGTATGGTGCCAACGAATATTGTTGCCGCGGCAGCGGATGGGCAGATGCTGGGTTTAATCTTTTTTGGTCTGTTGTTTGGTTACTTTATAACGAAAATTGAAATAGAGCAGCGTAAAACGGCTCTATTAACGTTTTGGAATGGGCTGCTGGACGTCATGATGAAAATGACTGATTGGGTGATGAAGTTTGCCCCTATCGGTGTTTTCGGCTTGGTTGCAAAAGTGGTAGCCTCCACGGGATTAGACGCTTTTTTACCACTCGCTTATTTCTTCTTTACGGTATTGGCTGCGTTGTTAATCCATTTTGCCGTGGTGATGCCAATCCTATTAAGTAGTTTAGGAAAGGTGAATCCATTAAGGCACTACAAAGCAATGTTGCCGGCTTTATTAACGTCTTTTTCCACCAGCTCATCGTCAGCCACGCTTCCCATTACGCTTGAATGTGTCGAAAAGAATGCGGGCGTTTCTAACCGCACTAGCAGTTTTGTTTTACCTTTAGGGGCGACAATTAATATGGATGGCACGGCTTTATATGAATGCGTTGCAGCCATGTTTATTGCCCAAGCGTATGGTTTGGATCTTGGTTTATCTGAACAGTTCCTGATTGTTATTACCGCCTTGGTAACATCTATTGGTGTTGCAGGAATACCTGCTGCCAGCCTAGTGGCGATCAGTATTATTTTAACTGCAATTGGCTTGCCACTGGAAGGGATAGGCTTAATCCTAGCGGTAGATAGGGTGCTTGATATGTGTAGAACTAGCGTTAACGTATTTAGTGATTCCTGTGGCGCTGTTATCATCGCTCGCAGTGAGGGCGAGGATCAAATTCTACGCCAGTAAAACCTAGTATTAGGTGATGAAATTGCTTACATACGTTATAAAATTTTATTGTTTTTTGCTCCTTTTTTTCGTCGTTGGTTGTACCGAAACGGCGTTAAACAACCCCTATGTGGCAGGAGAAGACTTTGGAAAAGTCATATATTCCTCTTTTTCTGAACGGCCTAAACACCTCGATCCTGCCAAGGCATATAGCTCGAATGAATATGCGATTATTGCTCAGGTTTATGAGCCACTATTTCAGTACCACTATTTAAAAAGGCCGTATCAATTAGAACCCTTGTCAGCGAGTATGATGCCCTCCATTAGCTATTACGATAAGCGGGGAAAACGCTTGGCCGATGATGATACGGTTAATGATATTGCTTACAGTGAATACCTGTTAACGATTGCAGTTGGTATGAAATTTCAACCTCACCCTTGTTTTGTAATCCAACAGCATAAGAAAATACCACCTGAGATAACGGCAGAGACGTTATACGATCTACCGTTGGCGACTAGGGCGTTAACGGTTGATGACTTTATTTATCAAATAAAACGTTTAGCTGACCGACAAGTCAATCACCAATAGCAGGGTTGATGGGTAACTATATTGTAGGTTTTAACGAATTCAGTAAAAGGCAGCAACAACTTAAAAAAACATATCCGGCGCTACGTAAGGCCCAACGCTTGCAAGCGGATAACATCAAAGGGATTACTAAAGTTAACGACCGACAATTTACTATTCAAATAAAGGGTAAATACCCACAGTTCGTGAATTGGTTAGCGATGCCTTTTTTTGCACCCATACCATGGGAGGCGGATGAGTTTTATGCTAATCCATTGCTTAGTAATAAAAACATTACCTTAGATTGGTTCCCCGTGGGTACAGGGCCGTATTATTTACGTGAAAACAATCCTAATAGGCGCATGGTATTGATAAAGAACCCTAATTATCATCTTGCGTATTATCCATCGGAAGGGACACAACAAAAAGCTTTATTGCTTGATGCAGGTAAGCAGCTGCCGTTAACCGATAAAGTGATATTTTCTTTAGAAAAAGAAACTATTCCGTATTGGAATAAATTTTTACAAGGTTACTACGATGCATCAGGTATTGGTTCTGATAGTTTTGATCAAGCCGTAAGTTTCTCGAGTAGTGGTGAGGTTGGTTTAACTGATAATATGTTACAACGCCAGATTGGTCTACAAACGGCGATAACAACCTCTAGTTACTACCTTGGTTTTAATATGTTGGATGATGTTGTAGGGGGGTATTCCGCCGCCGCGAGAAACCTACGACACGCTATTTCTATCGCTATAGATTATGAGGAATATATATCAATATTTCAGAATGGCCGTGGAGTACCCGCGCAAAGTATTTTACCGCCAGGAATTTTCGGGCATAAAACAGCTGAAAAGGGACTTAATAAAGTTGTCTACCGATGGAACAATGGTCCTGTTAGGCGTGATTTAAATGAAGCCAAAGAGTTGCTTAAACAATCTGGTTATGCAAATGGAATTGACCCCGCTACTGGTAAGTCGTTGGTATTGTATTTTGATACGATGGACAGTGGCCCTGACAGTAAATCGCGTTTAAATTGGTTGCGAAAACAATTCAATAAATTGAATATTCAACTGGTTATTCGAGGGACTGACTATAATCGCTTTCAAGAAAAAATGCGTAATGGTAATGCGCAAATGTTTATGTGGGGCTGGAATGCAGATTACCCAGACCCAGAAAACTTTATGTTTTTGTTATATGGGAAAAATGCAAAAGCGGTGCACGGTGGTGAAAATGCGGCAAATTACCAAAATACGGAATTTGATACTTTATTTGAACAAATGAGCACAATGGAGAATACGTCAGAAAGACAAACAATCATTGATAAAATGATTGCCATTAGTCAACAAGATGCACCTTGGCTGTGGGGCTTTCATCCCAAAGCGTTTTCTCTACACCACGCGTGGTACAAAAATGCCAACCCAAATTTAATGGCAAATAATAAAACCAAGTATATAAATATAGACCCGCAATTACGCAAGGAATATCAGGCACATTGGAACAAGCCAGTATATTGGCCAGTATTGCTAGTTGCTCTGATCCTTGTGTTGTTAGTGTTACCTGCTTACTTACTGTATAGGCGTATTGAACGCTCAACTGCATTATGATTAATTACATCATAAGGCGATTATTGTATGTGCTACCGGTGTTGGTGGGGGTGAATGTGCTGACCTTTGTGTTATTTTTCGTGGTTAATTCGCCAGATGATATGGCGCGAATGCAGTTGGGCGATAAATACGTGACCCAACAAGCCGTTGATAATTGGAAGCAACAACGTGGTTATGACCTGCCACTATTATGGAATGAACAAGAAGAGGGTTTCAATAAAGTTGTAAAAACCATTTTCTATAAAAAATCAGTGGGCTTGTTTGTTTTCGATTTAGGCCGTTCTGATAATGGACGAGATATTGTCGCCGACATCTCACAACGTATGTGGCCCAGTTTAGCAATCGCAATTCCATCATTAATTTTTGGTGTGTTAGCGAATGTGACGTTTGCCTTGTTATTGATATTTTACCGTGGCAGCTTTCTCGAGTTTGGCGGGGTATTTATTTGTATTACTTTAATGTCTATTTCAGGGCTTTTCTACATTATTGCGGGGCAATATTTTATTGGCAAATTATTGGCCTTAACACCCATTTCTGGCTATGCGCCAGGTATGGATGCTTTTAAATTTATCATACTACCGGTACTAATTGGTGTGGTCGGTGGGCTTGGCTCTGGGGTACGTTGGTATCGAACACTTTTTCTTGAAGAGTCGACTAAGGACTACGTAAGAACGGCTAAAGCGAAAGGGTTATCAGAGCTGCAAATATTGTTTAAACATGTATTAAAAAACGCGATGATCCCGATATTAACGGGGATTGTAGTGATTCTGCCGTTATTGTTTATGGGCAGTTTAATTACGGAATCATTTTTTGGTATCCCGGGGCTGGGTAGTTACACTATAGATGCCATCAGTAGCCAAGATTTTGCGATTGTCCGATCAATGGTATTTTTAGGGTCGTTTCTATACATTATCGGTTTGTTGCTAACAGATATCTCCTATACCTTGGTTGATCCTAGAGTGAGGCTTGATTAATGTTAATGCCTTTATGGACAGATATGGCAATATTTATTTTGGTAATTAGTGCTCTGTTTGCTGTTTGGCGTGCAGCCAAGAAAGAACATTTGCGGCGTCCATGGCGAAAAGTTTTTAACAGTGTAATAGGTGTTATTTCGCTGACAGTATTACTCATCTTTATAACTGTCGGTGTATTAGATTCGGTACGCTTTGAGCATCAAAAAATGTTAGTAAACGGTGACGCTAGCGGTGCAACAGAAATAGTCAGTGTGTTAGATATTGCGTTAACGCCATTGCGCACTCAGGTGGAAAAAACCTACTCCGAACCTTTTGCACATATCGCGTACGCAAAAGAAATGTCTGTTGATGTGCACGGTGTTACTCAATGGCTGTATCCACGGTTAACATATGCAGGGGCCCATTTAGCTGAGCCGTTAATTGAAAAAACTGCCGACATTATAGATAAAGTATTGCTTGGCTTAGGCTATGGTTTGTCGACATGGTTAGTACTGCTACTATTGTTGTGGGTTTTAAATTACTATCAGCTAGTGGTTCTTAATTCACTGGGTATAAAGACCAGCTTGTTAACATTATGGGTTGTTTTTTTATTAATTGGCATGCTAGTTAGTTTGGCGCCTTACTACCATATTTTAGGTACTGATAAGGTTGGTGAGGATGTTTTATACCAAGCAATCAAAAGTATCAGAACGGGATTAGTGATTGGTTCGTTAACCACAATAGTGATGCTTCCAATCGCCATTAGTTTAGGGCTGTTAGCCGGTTTTTTCAGAGGTTGGGTTGATGATGTTATTCAATATCTTTATACGACCTTAAGCTCGATCCCCGGTGTGCTGCTTATAGCAGCAGCGATTTTGATGGCTCAAGTTTATATGGCGAATAATCCGCAATTATTTACCACCGTAGAAGATCGTGCAGATATGCGGTTGTTATTATTATGTATCATTCTTGGTATCACTAGCTGGACTGGCTTATGTCGCTTATTACGGGCTGAAACACTAAAGATTAGAGAAATGGATTACGTGGTTGCGGCACGTGCACTTGGCGTAGGGCGGTTGAAGATTCTTAAACGACATGTGTTGCCTAATGTGATGCATTTGGTAATGATTACTGTTGTTTTGGATTTTAGTGGGCTCGTGCTGGCGGAGGCGGTTCTATCGTATATTAATATTGGTGTTGACCCCACGACCTATAGCTGGGGGAATATGATTAATACCTCACGCTTGGAAATGGCGCGTGACCCGATTGTTTGGTGGTCTTTAGTTGCGGCATTTATTTTTATGTTTTTACTGGTGCTAGCGGCGAACTTATTTGCTGATGTTGTACGCGACGCATTTGATCCAAAATCTAATAATTAGGTTTAATAATAGTCTCTAACTAACTGATAATATGTATAAATATATAATTCATAAAAATGTGATTTCCGCTGAGTCGAGGTCGTTTATTCAATCTAATATGGGCGGTGTTACAAAGCAAGCAGAGGGATTTCATTATTTAGAAACCACTAATAACTTAGCCCCGCAAGAGTTACAGAGCATTCGCCAACAATTGTCGTGTGACATAAATAACGTGCCAGATATGTTCGATGGCGCGGCAGTTGGGTTGCTAGTGACAGATATGGACTCAACCTTAATTTCTATTGAATGTATCGATGAAATTGCGGATATGTTGGGTATTAAGGCGCAAGTCTCAGTGATAACCGAGTCGGCAATGCGGGGTGAACTGGACTTTGCCCAATCGTTAACGCAACGTGTAGCATTGCTAAAAGGCTTGCCGGTTGAAAAGCTACAACAAGTATATGACGAGCGGCTAACACTTAACCCTGGTGCAGAGCAGCTTATCGACTACCTGAAACAACATTCAATAAAACTGGCTCTTGTTTCAGGTGGGTTTACTTTTTTTACCGAGAAACTAAAGTCAAGATTAGGCTTGGATTACACATTGGCAAATACTCTGGACGTAAAAGATGGGTGCCTGACAGGGCGAGTTGAAGGCGATATTATTGGCGCGCAAGCAAAAGCTGATTTATTGTTGAGCTTGTCGGCAGAGCTAGGGTTAACTAAACATCAGGTCGTTGCAATGGGTGATGGTGCCAATGATTTATTAATGATGGATGAAGCCGGCCTGAGTGTCGCCTACCATGCAAAGCCAACAGTACAGGCTCAAACAGATGCTCAGATTAATGTTGGTGGCTTGAATACAGTGATTGATTTGTTACAAGCATAAAGCCATGTCGCGACCTTTATTATCAATTCAAGGCTTAAAAACCCAATTTAACCAATCCCCGAAGCCGGTAAAAGCGGTTGATGGAGTAAGCCTTGATATCCACGAAGGTGAAACATTTGCATTGGTTGGCGAGTCGGGTTGTGGCAAGTCCGTTACGGCATTAACCGCTTTACGTTTACTACCTAGCAATGCAGAGGTGACGGCAGGGCACGTTTTTTACAAAGGTATTGATCTGTTACGCTTACCAGAAATGGAGATGCGCAAGCATCGTGGAGCACGGATTTCGATGATTTTTCAAGACCCGATGACGTCATTAAACCCGGTGATGAGTGTAGGTGAACAAATTGCAGAAGCGGTGTTAGCGCATGATAACGTTGTTGCTAGTGAGTTAAAAAATAGCGTCGTCCAATTGATCAAACAAGTCGGTATTGCAGACGCGCATACGCATTATGATAGCTTTCCACATCAGCTTTCTGGCGGCATGAGACAACGGGTGCTTATTGCAATTGCTTTAGCTAGTGATCCAGATTTATTAATCGCAGACGAGCCAACAACCGCTTTAGACGTGACCATCCAGTCACAAATATTGCAATTACTCAAAGACCTACAGCGTGAACGGGGTATGTCTCTATGGATTATCACTCATGATTTAGGCATTGTTTCGCAAATTGCCGATACCGTTGGCGTAATGTACGCCGGACAACTAGTAGAAGTGGCTTCTCGGGATACATTTTTTAAACGCCCATCTCACCCATATAGCCAACGATTGTTTGATGCCATCCCTAAAATGGATAGACGTGATAAAGCATTGGTTACCTTACCTGGTTTCGTGCCATCGTTATCAGAACCTTTTAAGGGTTGCCGGTTTGCAGACCGTTGTGAATTTAGCGAAGCAGCGTGTACGTCCAGTGACATCATCAGCTGGTTAGTGATTAATGAGCAACATAAAGTGAGATGTAGACGAGCAGCCGAGATCGACATTACTGCGACCAATATTGCTGTGGACTCGTTCGATTTAAATAATATAGAGGGTCATAGCTTGTATGTTAATGATCTGAAAGTTCATTTCCCCATTAAAAAGGGTTTTTTAAAACGAACCGTTGGCCAAGTTAAGGCAGTTGATGGGATTAGTTTTGAATTGCAACCAGCTACAACAACCGCATTGGTTGGTGAGTCTGGCTGTGGCAAAACAACGTTAGCAAAGGCCTTGTTGCGGTTGTTACCCATTACGTCTGGGGAAATATTATATAAAGGTGAGGATTTAGCTACGGTAAAAGAACGAGACTTTCAGGTGCATCGGCAAGAACTACAAATCATTTTTCAGGACCCTTTTTCGTCGATGAATCCTAGAATGTTAGTGGCAGATATATTAGAAGAAGGCTTGCGTGCGCAGCAACCTAATTTAGATGATGCAAGCGTTTATCAGCGATGTAATGAACTACTGATAAAAGTAGGTTTGGATAGCAGTGTACGGTTGCGTTACCCGCACGAGTTTTCAGGAGGGCAACGGCAGCGCTTATGTATTGCGCGTGCATTAGCGGTTGAACCTTCAATTATTGTTTGTGATGAACCAACAAGCGCGCTAGACGTTTCCGTACAGGCGCAAGTGTTGAATTTATTAAAAAAATTACAACATGAAAAAGGGCTAAGTTATTTATTCATTACCCATGACTTGTCTGTGGTGTCTTATATTGCAGATCAGGTTGCCGTTATGTATTTAGGGCGAATAGTTGAATACGGGTCGGTTGATGACGTGTTAAATAATCCAGCTCACCCCTATACAAAAGCGTTAATAGAAGCGGTACCAAATTGGGATGAATCAGTTAGTAAAAAGGTTATCAAACTACCTGACAATATGCCATCACCCGCTGATCCACCGCAGGGCTGTCATTTTAATACCCGTTGTGCACAGGTGATGCCTGCTTGCAAAGAGGCTTACCCAGCAGCGGTCAACATCAGCAGTAGCCATCGAGTAAACTGTTTATTGTTTTCGACGGCTTCAGAAAAATAAATTAACTACGGGTTACATCCACAATGATTTTTAGCGTCCGCCCAGGTCTTAAGTACTTATTATTAAACGAATTCCAGCGCCTTAAGTCCTTAATGCTAACCTTGAATCGTTTTGAAATTAAGTACAGCGAATCACCATTTCTAACGGTATATCTAATCGTCTGATTTTTAAACGTAGATTTGAAATTATCATGTGTAGATGTTCTTTGGTTGCGCTGCCATATCGTCAATTTTTGACCAATACGTAAGGTGTCTCTCGGGGCCATAGCATTCCACCTAGCTAGTTGCCGTACAGTAACATGATGCTTTCTAGAAATAGTCCAAAAAGAATCACCACGTTTAACGTGGTAGGCTAATTTAAGACCACTTTTTTTCGCGTTAACAATAGCTTTTTTTCGCATAGGAGCACTATTTGTATATAGTGATTCTTGGTAGCTTGCTGTTGGAATAAGCAAAAATTTCCCCGCTCTTATACGGTGGTTATTGATATGGTTTGTTTGTTCAATCAACTTAATAGGGGTGCGGTAATGTGCAGATATATGGCTGAGTGTTTCGCCTTGTTTTACTTTATGACGTTGCCATTTGAGGCGTTGCTTATCAGGTAAAGCAGATAATTGTTGTTCAAAACGACTGGCTTTATCTACGGGCAATAATAAGTAGTGAGGCCCATTAGGGTCCGTTGCCCATTGGTTAAAAGCGGGGTTCAGTTTATACAAGGTTTCAATGTCGATACTTGCCAGCTCTGATGCACGTGCCAAATCTATTTGTTTTTGGGTATTAACTTTTGTGAAATAAGGTTCATTTGGGATGGCTAGTAAGTCAACATGGTATTGCTCAGCATGTGACAAAATGTGCGATATAGCGATCAGCTTAGGCACATAAAGTCGCGTTTCTTTATTGAGCTTTAATGACCAATAATCCGTTTTTTTACCGTGTTTTTTATTACGTCTGATAGCTTTGGAAATATTACCACCGCCTGCGTTATATGCGGCTAGTCCCAAAAACCAATCACCACCAAAACGAGCTGTTAGCGAATCTAGGTAGTCTAGAGCTGCGTCGGTAGATGCAAGCACATCACGTCGACCGTCATACCACCATGTTTGCTTGAGTCCAAATGACTTACCAGTGGAAGGGATAAATTGCCATAACCCAGCAGCTCGCCCGGGTGAGTAGGCGAAAGGGCGGTAGGCACTTTCAATAATGGGAAGCAAGGCAAATTCACCCGGTAAACCGCGTTTTTCGATTTCATTTACGATATGAAATAGGTAAGGCGCAGCGTTTTTTTGCACGCGCTCAATATATTCAGGGTGTTTGCGGTACCAATTTAATTCGTTTTGGATGCGCTTGTTATCGATATTAGAAAACTTATACAGGGCAAATAAACGTTGCCAAACATTTTTGATCGGTAATGGTTGGCTATCAGTTTCTTGCGTTTCAATTATTGGATGTTGGACTTGGACGTTGACGAGCTTCTCCGTGAACCTAGTTTTTTCTACAGGTCTAAGCAGGGATGATGAACATGAAATAAGGAATAAAAAGTTGATCAATAAAAAAAACTTAATCGAGTTATTTGTGATTAAATGTGGCATTCAGGTAAATTGATTTTTTGAATAGATTTGGTTAGATAATTATAGTTTGTTTATACGATGACGCATGAAGAGAGTTCACATTTTGAGGGCCCAGTTGAACTACGTAACTGGTTTAATACGCCCATTGGTGAGGTATTTCGACATGCCGAATCTACATTATTAAGTGAAAAGCTGAGTGAAAACTTCCGTGCCGAGGTTTTGCAGCTAGATTTTGTCGGTTGGGAAGATGAATTTCATGAAGCGATGCGCTTTGCGCACTATACGATTTTAGATAATCAAACAGCGGAACAAACTAAATACCCCCGAGTCGTGGGTGACGCATCTGGCTTGCCGATAGATACGCATAGTATTGACATCGTCATCATGCCGCATACGCTGGAATTTGAAGATAACCCACATCAAGTCTTGCGAGAAGTTAGCAGAGTGCTTAAGCCAGAAGGGATCGTGTTATTAACGGGCTTTAACCCATGGGCGTTTTGGCACGTGCCACGGTTTATTCCTAAAGTAAAACAAAGAACACCCTGGAATGGACGTTTCATTAGTCGCTATAGAGTGTTGGACTGGCTAAAACTATTGAACTTTGAAATCGAAGTAAGTCAAGGTTGTTGCCTTTTCCCTTTACATAAAAAGCGTAAAGATGGCTTACGTTATACAATGCTCGAAAAAGTGTTGGCGTGGCTACCATTTATACCTGCAGCATATTTTGTCATGGGGGTAAAGCGGGTAACGAAGGGTACGTCTGTGTTTCAGTTCCAAAATTTAAAAGATAAGTTTGCCCCAAAACCTATCGTAAAAGCATTAAACAAAACAATTCATGTTAAAAAAGAAAGTACACATTTACACTGACGGTGCCTGCCGCGGAAATCCGGGTATTGGTGGTTGGGGAGCATCGTTACATTACAACGGTACCACTAAAGAGATCTATGGTGGAGAACAACTAACGACCAACAACAGAATGGAAATGACTGCTGTTATCAAGGCGCTTAGTTTGTTAAAAGAGCCCAGTAATTTAACCATTAACAGTGACTCTAAATATATTATTGATGGCATTAACCAATGGCTGCCGAATTGGAAAAAACGTAACTGGAAAACAACCAGCAAAAAGCCAGTAAAAAACGTTGACCTGTGGCAACAAATGGATCAATTGTTACAACAGCACCAAGTCAATTGGGTTTGGGTAAAAGGGCACAGTGGAAACTTAGGCAATGAACGCGCCGATGAGTTAGCCAATATGGGCATAGACTCATTATAATCAAGCGCTATGCTTTGGCTAAAAAATAATTAATGCAAATCTTGATAAAGTTTAATTAATCGCTGTTGCAGCAAAATTAATTTTATTCTCATTTATGAAGAACCAAACAACAGCTGTTATGTTAACCGTCGGTTAGGCTAGGCGCATGTGTGCTAAATAAAGGCAAGGGTTTGGTGGCGTTTGCTGCTAAGCGATATTGTGTGCTATCGCGTGTATTGGAGTCCCACATGCTAAGTAATACCAACATTAATAGGTTGAATGTGTAGCCGAGTAAAGCTCATAATACATTAAGGTTATCAAACAAATTATAGTTGCGAGTATTGAGCATGGCATCAAGAATCATCATTTTAGATACAGAAACGACGGGGCTTGAGCCCAAGCAAGGCCACCGGGTTATCGAAGTAGGGTGTGTTGAGCTCATTAATAGGCGTTTGACGGGTAATAATTTTCATTATTACTTAAACCCGCAGAGAGATATTGATGAGGGAGCTGTTGCTGTTCACGGCTTGACCAGTGAATTTCTTGCTGAAAAACCGTTGTATGAAGATATTGCAGAGGAACTGTACAACTACCTTAAAGGTTCGGAAGTGGTTATTCATAATGCCGCATTTGACGTAGGGTTCATCAATCACGAATACCAACTAATGGGCTCTGAGCACATTGATATGGCGTCATGGTGTGAAGTAACAGACTCGTTATTCATGGCTAGAAAAATGTTTCCCGGGCAAAGGAATAGTTTAGACGCGCTTTGTAAACGCTATGAAATAGACAATAGTCAACGCCAATTGCATGGCGCATTGTTAGATGCTGAAATTTTAGCTGATGTCTATTTGATGATGACAGGTGGGCAAAACTCATTATTTGCAGATGATACAATGGAAAACATTGTGTTCGAGCCAAAATTTTTAGACCGTAATAGGCCACGTTTAACGGTGGTTAAAGCAAATGAAGAAGAGAGGTCTATGCATATTGAACGCTTGCAAGCGATTAAAAAAGCTGCTGGTGGAGAGTGTGTTTGGGATGCTTATAAAAATTCATAGGAAATTTAATATGATCAATAATTTGTTTAAAAAAATATTTATTTTATTACTTGTTCTCTGCTTAATGGCGCCCGTTATTAGCTATGCGATAGATATAAAAACAACGGTAACGAACGATATGCTGAGCAAAAAGAAGCAATCTGATTCGAACAAGTATCTAACAGCAAAGCAAGCTTACGATGTTATAAAAACGTACCCAGATGAGGTGATGTTTATCGACGTAAGAACGCCAGCAGAAATTGAATTTGTAGGCTGGACACCATTAGTTGACGCAGTGATTCCATATATGACGAATGATCTTGATGAATGGAATGAGAAAAAACACCGTTATAAAAAAGTCATTAATGGTGATTTCCCAATAGTGTTTGAGGAACTGATGGAAACTAAAGGCTATAATAAAAACACACCTATTATTTTTATGTGTCGTTCTGGCACGCGTAGTTCTAAAGCGGCGTCCTTGGTAACAAAACTGGGTTATACACAAGCCTACACAGTAGTTGATGGCTTTGAAGGTGACAAGGCGAAAGAGGGTGCCGAGAAGGGACACCGTGTTATCAATGGATGGAAAAATAGTAAGCTGCCATGGGATTATAAAGCGAATGGGCAGAAAATTTTATTTAACGAGTAAATTAATATGATGAATAACCATTGGGACAATTATGCAAGTTGGGAAGAGGCAGAAAAAAGCTGGGATAAGCGTGCGAATGAACTAACGCAGAGCCAACCCATAAAACAATTAGTGAAGATTCCTAAGCTACCAGGAATTCGCCCGAAAACAAAAAAGAACCTGCGCTGGAAAGCATTAAATTACCTTGCTAAATACGATGAGGAAAAATTTTTCATTCGTTACTTTTTTTCTAATCCGTTAAAACACGGTTTTAATCTTATTCGTTCTTATCTAAAGCCACTCCCGTTTACCCGCGATAAAGACTTCTTTTTATACGGTCTAAAAGACGAAACAGAATTCAAAAGCATCTTGGCAAAAAAAGACAGCTTATTGATAATAGGTTTTTCGTATTGTCATAAACCGTTCGAATGTCCATCTAAACGCTTTACTCAAGACTGTATTCACGATGTAACCAACCCTGTTTGTGGGCAATGTTTTATCGGTAAGTGTGTTCACAGCCTACCAGAAAAACGTGTGCTACCTGTCTTTATAACAACCGTGCATCAAATTGGTGAAATTATTGTAAAAGAAGTTAAAAAGCACCCAAAGTTAGAAATTACCTACCTTATTACTGCCTGTGAGATGACCCTGCAAATGTTTGGTGACTGGGCTAATATGATGAATGTGCGTGGCTTAGGGGTGCGCTTAGATGGGCAAATTTGTAACACAATGAAAGCATTTGTTGCCTCCGAACACGGGATAAAGCCCGGTATGGCGGTGGTGTTGGATGACACCAAAAAGCGTATTCTTGATTTAATAAGATTCCGCCGAGAAATGGATATTTAGAGAAACGGTGGTCTTCATTTTTGCTAAAATACTGGCTTTTATAGAAGGCGCTTAACAGAAATGACAGTTCGTACTAGATTCGCACCCAGCCCAACGGGTTATTTGCACGTGGGCGGTGCAAGAACAGCCTTGTTCTCTTGGCTTTATGCAAAAAAAACCCACGGTCAATTTATTCTTCGCATCGAAGACACGGACAGAGAACGCTCTACGGAGGAATCTGTACAAGCCATTTTTGACGGTATGAACTGGCTAGGTTTGACCCATGATGAGGGGCCATTCTTTCAAACGGCCCGCTTTCCGCGCTATATTGAAATTATTCAACAATTACTAGAGCAAGGCAAGGCTTACCATTGCTACTGTTCAGCTGAAGACGTTGAAGCCGTACGCGAAGAGCAGCGTGCGAATAAACAAAAGCCCCGTTATAACGGCAAATGTCGACATCGCACAGAGCCTGTCGCAGGGGTGAACCCAGTGGTTCGTTTTAAGAACCCAAGCGAAGGAGAGGTGGTATTTGATGACCTAGTTCGGGGAGAAATCAAGGTCAGTAATAAGGAGCTGGATGACCTTATTATTGCTCGCTCAGATGGCACACCAACTTACAATTTAACGGTAGTGATTGACGATTTGGACATGAATATGACTCATATCATACGTGGTGACGATCACATCAATAACACACCACGCCAGATTAATATTATGACGGCATTAGGTGCCAAAGCGCCAAAATTTGCCCATGTGCCGATGATACTTGGTGATGATGGCGCAAGATTGTCTAAACGACACGGTGCGGTGAGCGTCATGCAGTATAGAGACGATGGCTTTTTACCTGAGGCGTTGCTAAATTACTTAGTAAGGTTGGGTTGGTCGCATGGTGATCAAGAAATTTTTAGCCGTGATGAAATGATTGCCTTATTCGATATAAAAGATGTTAATAAAACGGCATCTGCGTTTAATACCGACAAGTTATTATGGATAAACCAACAATATATTATGAAGGCAGAGCCAGAAAGTTTGATGGCGCCCTTGGCAGATCAATTAATATCATTAGGTTGTGACGTGGCTACTGGCCCAGATCTTCGTGAGATTGTGGTAACGCAACAAGAGCGCGCTAAAACACTTAAGGAAATGGCAGAAAAAAGCTTACTTTTTTATAATGATTACGAAGATTTTGACCCAAAAGCCGCAAAAAAGAATTTAAAAGCAGCAGCGTTAGAGCCATTGGAAATGATGCTTGAAAAATTCAAGCAATTATCTATATGGACAAAAGAACCGCTACACCAAGTTGTGTTAGATACGGCAGAAGCCCTTGAATTAAAGCTGGGCAAGGTCGCGCAACCTTTACGTGTTGCCCTATCAGGAACGTCGGTTTCGCCAGCTATAGACGCCACATTATTTTTATTAGGCAAAGAAACCAGCTTAAGAAATATAGAAAGAGCCATTCAGCACATAAAAAGCAAAATTGTTGCTCAAGAAAGCTAGACACCTAGCTTATCATTCAGTACAATTCGCGTCCTGCCGAGAGGGGCCATAGCTCAGCTGGGAGAGCGCAACACTGGCAGTGTTGAGGTCAGCGGTTCGATCCCGCTTGGCTCCACCAATTTTTGGTGAAAAGTGATTTAGACGATTCACTTTAGTAATACATAAAGACTTAGTCCCCATCGTCTAGAGGCCTAGGACACCGCCCTTTCACGGCGGTAACAGGGGTTCGAACCCCCTTGGGGACGCCATATAAACCAACCACTTACAGCAATGTGAGTGGTTTTTTTATGCCAATTTATAGTGTAAAACTCTTATTGCCCAATGGCTTACTTATACATGGTCTATAGTGTTGACAGAATTTTCTTAATTCGCTGTTAAGCATAGCGATCAATCAAACATACCCTTAAAAGTGTTTTATTAACTTATAGGCTTAAAGCATAAGCGAGTTTAACACCATCTCTGATGGCTTTAGCGGCATCTAATTCGCGAACTTGTTTGACACCTCCAATACGAATAACATCGATGCCAATATCAATCAGTGAATCTGCGATGTCATCGCGTGACTCTTGTCCAGCACAGACGATAATGGTATCTGCTGGTAACGTTATTTTCTGGCCCTCACGTTCAATATGTAAACCTTCATCGTCTATTTTAGAATAGCTAAGCCCGCTCAGTAATTTGACGCCGCGCTTATGCAATTCGGCCTGGTGAATCCAGCCCGTGGTTTTGCCTAACGAACGGCCAAACTTCCCAGGTTTACGTTGTAATAATGTGACGTCACGATCCTGCTTAGTGATACTTATAGTAGACAACAATGCTCCAGGGTGAGTGCCTTCTGGGTCAATGCCCCAGCTTTCGTTGTACTCTTGAATGGGGTCTTTTCCGCTGGAACGGTGGGTTACAAACTCTGCTATATCGAAACCGATGCCCCCTGCACCAATGATGATCACTTTTTTACCAATTTTTTGGGGTTGCTCAAACGCTTGTTCGTAGCTTAAAACAGAAGAATGTTCGATGCCGGGAATTTGTAATTGTCTTGGCTTAATGCCGCTGGCGAGGATGATTTTATCAAACTGTCCTGCTTTTAGCGTTTCAGTATCGACCGTGTGATTCAATTTAACGGTCACTTTGTGCTTATCCAGCATGACTTTAAAATATCTGAGAAGTTCATCGAATTCTTCTTTACCTGGCACTAAGTGGGCATATAACATTTGCCCACCAATCGTTGACTTTGATTCGTATAGAGTAACGTCGTGTCCAGCTTTTGCTGCTTCGATAGAAAAAGATAAGCCTGCAGCACCCGCACCAATAACGGCGAGTTTTTGTGGAGTTTTGGCAATGTTGGCGACTGGATATAATGTTTCATGGCAAGCACGTGGGTTTACAAGGCAGCTGGCAATTTTGCCTTTAAAAATGTGATCCAAACAAGATTGGTTGCAGGCGATACAGGTGTTTATTTCATCGTTACGTTGCTGTTGGGCTTTAATAACAAAGTTGGGGTCAGCTAGGAAAGGCCTAGAGAGGTAAACCATATCAGCGACCCCATTTTTTACTATGTTTTCTGCGACATCAACGGTATTGATTCTATTTGCGGCTGCAACCGGAATATTGACCACTTGTTTAATTTTTGCAGTGGCCCAACTAAAAGCTCCTCGTGGAACTTGCATCGCAATGGTAGGGATTTGTGCTTCGTGCCAGCCAATACCGGTATTGATTAGGTCTACGTTGGCGCTTTCAAGTGCCTGGGCAAACCGTTGTGCCTCTTCCATATTCCAGCCATCTTTAACAAGCTCAAGAACTGACATGCGATATTGAATGAAAAAGCTGCTTCCTACAGCACTTCGAATAGCCGTTACCACCTCAATCGGAAAGCG
>NVSW01000005.1 GCA_002401365.1 Piscirickettsiaceae bacterium
GCCTCGGTGCTTTCCGAGTGGTGTTCGGGCGCATGAATGCCGCCACCGAACGGAGCACGAATAACGATGGGACAAGTAAGCCGGCCACGGGTTCGATTCCGTAGCCGAGCGGCGTGGCTTAATATTTGGTCTACAGCGGAATAAATAAAGCCCATAAATTGTATTTCTGGAATGGCGATCAAACCCTGGGTTGCCATGCCGATTGACATGCCGACGATGGCAGACTCAGCAAGCGGTGTATCAACAACACGTTGTTCGCCAAACTCAGCTTGTAAACCGTCAGTTGCACGAAATACTCCTCCGTTCACGCCAACATCTTCGCCCAACACAACAACGTTTGGGTTCGCCCTCATCTGATCAGCGAGAGCGTGGTTAATGGCTTCTATCATGGTCCATTCATTCATGATGTTTTAACCCATTAAGAAATTCTTGCTTTTGTGTTGCAAGGTTGCTTGGCAATTGTTCATACATATAGTCAAAAAACTCGCCGAGCGATTGGGCAGGAAGATTTTTATATGCTTCAACGGCGGTGTCGACTTGTTGTTGGCATTGTTGGTATAATGCTTGGTCTTGTTTATCTGTCCAAGCGTGTTGTTCCGTTAAAAAACGTTTGTAACGAATTAAAGGTTCTTTTTTATTGGCGTCCTCTAGTAGTTTTTTGTCCATATAACGTAAAGCATCATCGGCGGTTGTGTGATCGCATATTCGATAGCTTATGGCTTCGATAAAGAAGGGCTTACCCGTTTGGCGTATCTGATCAAGTGCGCTATTAACGTTTATAAGCATTGCAAGTACGTCATTGCCATCCACTCGAACGGCCGAAATACCGGCAGCCAGTGCTTTGTGGGCGATGGTTTTCGATGCAGTTTGTCGCTCTAGAGGAACCGATATGGCCCATTGGTTATTATTGACGATGAATAGGGTGGGTAGAGACATCACGCCTGCTATGTTTAAGGATTCATAGAAATCTCCCTTAGAGGTTGCGCCATCCCCGCAGGTAACCACGGCAACGTTGGGCTTAGACTGGTATTTAAGCGCATACGCAACGCCTATTGCGTGGCATAGCTGTGTTGCTATTGGAACACACAGTGGGAAATCGTTTACTTGTTGCACGTAATGGCTGCCACGTTCATCGCCGCCCCAGTATTGCAATATTTCTTCAAGCAATACGCCGCGTTGTATTTGCGCTGCAACGTCACGGTAATAAGGAATAAAAACATCGTCAGCTAACATAGCATGGCCAATGGCCGTTCCTATCGCTTCTTGGCCTTTAGATTGCGCGTAGGTGCCAATTACTCCAACCCGCTGTAGGTTGACAGCTGTTTCATCGAAAAGGCGAGTGAGAACCAAGGTACGATACAGGTCTATGAGAAGCTCATATTTATCGATGAATTTAGGAAGGTGTTTAACTAAGGTGCCATTAACGTCAAGGTATTGAGAACACTCGATATTCAATTCTTGCTGCGCACTCATTTTATGCCTCCTGTGACGGTGTAGACATCATATTAGGCAGTTTTTAATACGCAAAGTTCATAAGACTTTATAGTAATAAATAAAATTAACTAATTTATGTAACTGATTGAATAATATGGATTATTAAAATATATTAAATTTATAATATGGGCAGGTTATAATACCGTTCAATTCAAGTAATCGTTTTAATTTTCATCATTTAATGACCCCTGTTAATTCACCATCACTTGTTGTTGAGGCGGCTAACCTTAGCAAAATTTATAATAATATCGCTGTCGTTGATAAACTTAATATAACTATTGAGTCCGGTTGTTTTTGTGGAATTCTGGGGCCTAATGGCGCGGGTAAAACAACGACACTACGAATGTTTATTGGCCATTGCCCAATAGATGGTGGAAAGCTCTCAATATTAGGCAAATCAATGCCGGATAACGCGTCATTAATACGTGAATCTGTCGGTGTGGTGCCACAAATGGATAATTTGGACACTGACTTCACCGTTAAAGAAAACTTACATGTGTATGGCCGGTTTTTTGGTATTGCATCGCAGGTATTAAATGAAAGGATAGAGGAATTGCTGGATTTCGCTTCGTTGCAAGAAAAAGCAGACAGCAAAATATCCGAGCTGTCTGGTGGGATGCGACGACGATTAACCCTAGCTAGAGCACTTATCAACAAGCCGAAGCTGTTAATCTTAGATGAGCCAACAACAGGTCTAGATCCTCAAGCTCGTCAAGCGATTTGGCAGAAACTTCGCGAGTTAAAAAAACAAGGGTTAACACTGATTCTGACTACTCACTACATGGAAGAGGCTGAACGCTTATGTGATCGCGTGATTGTTATGGATCATGGTGAAGTAATGGCCGATGCGCCTCCAAAGCGATTAATAAGAGATGAAATTGAATCTCATGTGCTTGAAGTTCACGCAGCAAATGATGAATTACTCAATCAATTAAAACAAGATGATTCAATTGCAAGGTTTGAAAAATCAGGCGATATACATTTCTTTTATGGAGAAAAATTGACTTATGCCCTTGCTGTGCTAGAGCGTGGCGTACATGACGATTACTTGTTTAGGCCGGCAAATTTAGAAGACGTATTTATTAAACTAACGGGACGTGACCTGCGTGAATAAATG
Organism: Piscirickettsiaceae bacterium; assembly: GCA_002401365.1. Classification (GTDB taxonomy): domain Bacteria; phylum Pseudomonadota; class Gammaproteobacteria; order Methylococcales; family Cycloclasticaceae; genus Cycloclasticus. The sequence goes on from NVSW01000005.1 coordinate 2,612, forward strand.
TTCTCAAGTAGTGCTTTTCTTTAATCGTAGTATCTCTATATGGTCAAGAAATATACGCGTATGGAGCAAGCTTGCTGGCCCCTCACTAATGGGTAATTTTGGCGAGCCTTTGTTGTATTTGTTGGTATTGGGCTATGGTTTGGGGCAATTTGTTGGTGAGGTAGAAGGGCTAACTTATATGGTTTTTTTGGCGTCAGGTGTTATTTGCACTAGCGCTGTAAACTCAGCCAGTTTTGAGGGTATGTATTCCGCTTACACGCGAATGGATGTACAGCAAACGTGGTTAGGTATGCTGTCAACACCTATTGGGATAAATGAAATAGTCTTTGGTGAAATCTTATGGGCGGCGACGAAAAGTTTAATTAGTGTTAGTGCGATATTAATCGTTGCGACGTTACTTGGCTTGGTTGCGGATGCATGGGCACTTTTTATTCTTCCAATAGCATTCATAACGGGTTTATGCTTTGCCTCGTTAGCCTTGTTAGTTACATCAAGCGCTAAAAGTTATGATTTTTTCTTATATTACACAACGCTATTTATTACCCCAATGGTTTTGTTAAGCGGCGTTTTTTTCCCGATTGATACTCTGCCAGTTGCAGTGCAATGGCTGGCAAAGTCGTTACCTTTGTACCACGCAATTTCTTTGGTCAGGCCGTTAATGACTGGGGGCGAGGTCTCGTTTGTGCTGTTGCACTTGTTGGTGCTGATTGCGTTTGGCTTGTTGGCGGGCTTATTAGCGTCTTATCGAATAAAGAAAAGGCTCATAAAATGAGCCTTTTCTTTATTTAAAAACAGCAGCGCTTTAACTGTTTGCGGTAATAACCTTGTTACGCCCGGTTTCTTTGGCATTGTAAAGCGCCTTATCAGCTCTATCAATAAAACTATCTATAGTATCCCCATTTTGTAATGTACTGATACCCGCAGATACGGTGACTTGACCGATGGTTTCACCGCTATCTTTGCGTTGTAATTTGCTATTGGACATAGCAATCCTTATTTTCTCGGTCAATTGAAGTGTTTCGTCTAGTGATTTGTTGTTAATAACAATGGCAAATTCTTCGCCGCCGTAGCGCGCAATATGGTGTTCCTCACCAATGATTTGTCGCATTAACGCAGATATATAGCGGATAACCCTATCGCCAACTAAATGGCCGAAGTTATCATTTATGCGTTTAAAATGGTCAATATCTAGCATGATAAGGTGTGGTGTCGTACTTCTATTGCTTTCGTGTACAACTTGATAGATGAAACTATCGAAAGCACCTCTATTCTTTAACCCTGTAAGAGCATCTTCCTCAGCGGTTTTTTTGACCGCTTCTAACTCTTCTTTTATCCGATTAATTTCGAGGTTGGTTTCTTCCATTTTTTCTTGTGCAGCCTGCGCGCTTTTGCTCATAGCGCGTGTGTCTTGCATGATCTGTTGAAGGATCATTTTAGTTGCATCTGAATCTGAAGTGCTAGAAAGCTCTTCTGAATGTGAAACAAGTGATGTGTCAAACTCCTGTGTGCCATCATTAATGATTTTGATGCCTTCAGAAAATTCTAAAATGATTTTTTTCAGTCCTTGCTGTACACCTTCTTGTGCAGCGAATACGACGCCTCCTCCAAGGTATTTCTCATGCAAGTCATTCATAAGCGTCGCAGAAAAGGATTGTTTTTGGTCAATAATGTTTTTAATACGTTCCTTCAATGCCTGGGATTCGCCAGATATATAGCTGTAAAAAACTGCATAATTTAACGGCGTTGGTTTTAACCCGTGCCTTGATAGCATTGGAATAGTTTGTCTTAAATACTCAGAAGCTTGAGTGACTGAATCCTGCTTTTGCATATACCCTAACCTAATTTTTGTATCGTTATGAGATTGTGTTTTTCTACAACGATGCTTTATTGTTAACCGTCTAGAAATGGTTTTTCTTCTCTGTATAGCTTTAAGGATAGTAGAAAATATGCATTTGTCAGGCTCAAGTTTAAAATTATATTTAATTTAATCGACGGTTTATGTGTTTGCTGTTATGTGACAGCGTGTGCAACTTAACGAAATAAACTGAAACTTATAAAATGCAGTATCATCAAGGGCGTGGTTTTTTAATTTATGTTCTATAGTAGTTATATGTTTTTAATACATAAAATCAAACTGATACAGAAAACCGTAAGCGGGTGCTTTATGCTGAAGCACTTTTTAATTCTATTTGTGTTGAGTTTCTTATTGAACCCAGTTGCATACGCTGACTTATATAAAAAGGTAGATAGGTTCGGTCATACTTTTTATACAGACGCACCGGATTCTGGTGGTTATAAACTTATTATGCGAACACCGATGAAAGGGACGGTAGCTTATAAGAATTTCACCTCGAATCGACACCGCCACGCGCCTAGTATTCGCAAACAAGCACGACGCTACAGGGTAGACCCAGCGTTAGTTATGGCAGTTGTGCATACTGAATCTGCCTATGATGAAAAGGCTATTTCTAAGGCGGGAGCCGTCGGTTTGATGCAGTTAATGCCACAAACAGCACGGCGATACGGGGTAAAAGACCGTTCTAATGCAGAACAAAACATTAATGGTGGCACGCGATACTTGCGTCACCTTTTAGAATTATACAAATTTGATATAAGGCTGGCCTTAGCGGCTTATAACGCAGGCGAAACAGCTGTTGCAAAGTATGGCAATAACATTCCTCCTTATCCAGAAACGCAAGCCTATGTGAAACGTGTTGTTTCACGCTATCAAAAATACATGGAAATTAGTGAGAGTTTATGAATATTGATGAGTTGGTTGCAAATTCAGTTGAGTTAGCATCTTTACCAGATGTTTGTATACGCCTGAACGAAGGCATAGATAACCCACACTTTTCGGCTAAAGATTTAGCTGATATTTTAATGTTAGATACCGCACTAACGTCAATTTTACTAAAGATTGTTAATAGCTCTTTTTATAATTTCACTGCGCCTATAGATACAATCTCACGCGCAATAACCGTTGTCGGGATAGATGATTTACGTAGTTTAGTTTTTGCTGCCAGTTCAATAGGAGCATTTAAAAACATCGCCACGGACTTGGTGGATGTGAATGATTTTTGGGTGCATAGTTTATATACCGCCGTTGCCGCTAGACGTTTGGCGAAACACTATTCGATATTACACCCCGAGCGTTTGTTTATTATGGGCTTGTTGCATGATGTTGGGCATTTGCTTATGTATCATCATCTGCCGAAAAAATCCGCAGACGTGTTAATGAGGACGCAAGGTGAACCACAAATGGTCGCCGATGTCGAGCAGGAGGTCTTTGGCTATGACCATGCCCAAGTAGGGGCAAGATTGCTAAAGAGTTGGCGCTTGTCTGACAACATCATAGAAGCGGTCAATAACCATCACAACCCAACTGATACAGGTGATGCTGTCATTGAAGCGAATATTACTTATCTTGCAAACCAGATGACAACGGTATTTGAACACGGCATGTCTGTTAGTAGCTTAATGGATGAAGTTGATTTTAAAAACTTGGCTATCAATGAGATCTCAATGGAAGACATGGAATCATTGACTCTTGAAATACCTGCCTTGTTTACTGAGTCGAAGGTCATTATTGCGCCATTGGCTGTTTAATAAAAGGGGGTTTATGCGCATACTTCATACGATGCTTCGGGTGGTTGATTTAGAGCGATCGATTGCTTTTTATACGGATATTTTGGGGATGAGGCTATTAAGGAAAGCTGACTATAAAGAAGGGCGTTTTACCTTGGCATTTTTAGGTTTCGATGAGGAATCTGAAGGGGCGGTTATTGAGTTGACTTATAACTGGGATACATCGAATTATCAACTGGGTGATGCCTTTGGACACATTGCTATAGAAGTTGATGACGTCTATAAAGCCTGCAATCTAATTCGTCAAAGAGGCGGCAATATCGTTCGTGATGCTGGGCCTATGGCGGGTAGCTCGTCTATATTGGCATTTGTGAAAGACCCTGATGGTTATTTGATTGAGCTGTTGAGTCCCCGTTAAAGCTGAATTAAATAAATTTTCTTTTTAATCTCTTTCAATAAAGCCCCCTTTGGGTTTAAAGAACATTATAGTCAAATTGTTTTAATAGATTGGTTAGCTTAATAAGGGGTAAACCAACTAGAGCATTAGGATCGTTACCATCGATTGTTTCAAACAAAGCAATTCCTAAGCCTTCCGATTTAAACGCTGCAGCACAGCCATACGGTTGATCCAAGGTGACATAACGCTCAATCTCTGCGATGGTTAGAGGTCTCATTTGCACGATACAATGATCGGTATCCACTGCATGTTGTTCGGTAGAAGAGTCTAGTACGCATACGCTGGTATAAAAATGAATTGTCTTGCCTGAAGAGCGCTTAAGTTGTGCGACAGCGTTTTTGTGAGAGCCAGGTTTGTGAAGTTGCGTATCATCAAGCATAGCGACCTGGTCTGAGCCAATTATTAGGTGATTTGAGTACTGTTTTGTTAGTGCATGTGTTTTTTCAAAAGCGAGCCGTTTTGAAAGGGTAATTGGCTTTTCATCTGCGCGGTTAGTCTCATTAATATCAGGTGACGCGGATTCGAAGTTAGGGCAAATTTTCTGCAGTAACGATTTTCTGTACGGAGAACTAGATGCCAATATTAATTTGCGTTGATTTTTCATATACTATACGAGTTTAGTCTTTTACATATTTTAACCGCATGAATAAAACATTACAGATAGAAATTGATCCTTTTCTTTGTGCGTCTCAAGGTCGGATGTTTGATGGTCAATTGGGCTATCAAGACATGCAACGTTTGCAAGCAGATGTAGATCCAGCAATGCCTGATATTAATATACATATGGAGTTTGCACGTAAAGGCAAATTTATTGTGCTTACGGGTCGGATTCATGGGTATCTCGTGTTACAATGCGCCGCTTGTTTGGGGGCTATTGATTTTCCAATAGATATTGATTTAAAACTAGCCGTTGTAAACGATGAAGCGTTGCTTTCATTGATACCAAGTGGCTTTGAGCCCCATCTATTTGATGGTGATAAGTTATTGTTAAGTAGCATTGTAGAAGATGAGCTTGTTTTGGCATTACCAGACATTGCAAGACACGAGGTTTGTTCAATTGAGCTGCCACGTGTTAGCACAAGCAAAGACTTTGTTGAAGAAGTAGACGTTAAAGAAAACCCTTTTAAAGTGCTTGAAGGCTTTAAGAATAATTAATTCTCTGGAGATATTGAGATGGCAGTACAAAAAAGCAAAAAATCACGTTCAAGACGCGGCATGCGTCGTTCGCATGATGCATTGAAATCACAAACCTTATCGACTGAACCTACAACAGGTGAAGTTCATTTGCGTCATCATGTAAGTGCCGATGGTTTTTACCGTGGAGAACAAGTCGTAGCGGATAAAGATTAACTTAAATATTTATTTAAGTGTTAACGACGACATACGGGTAAAGCGTTAATAACCATGTTTAACGCAAAAATAACAGGAACAGGTAGTTATTTACCTGAGAAAGTTGTTACCAATAAAGATTTTGAATCCATCATCGATACTACTGATGAATGGATTTTTGCGCGCACAGGTATTAAACAACGTCATGTTATAGCGGAACATGAAACAGCCTCAAGTATGGCTGAGATTGCTGCAACAAAGGCGCTTGAAGCAGCAGGTGTAAATGTCACTGATATCGACCTAATCATCATTGGAACCAGTTCTCCCGATAAAACATTCCCCAGTACAGCTTGTATTTTACAAAACAAGTTAGGCGTGGGCGACTGTATCGCTTTTGATGTTCAAGCGGCTTGTTCTGGCTTTATCTATGGCTTGGGCATAGCACATCAATTTATTAAGGCGGGCGGGGCGAAAAAAGCCTTGGTAATAGGCTCTGAAGCGAACTCCCGTATTCTAAATATGAATGATCGCAGTACTTGCGTTATTTTCGGTGATGGTGCTGGCGCTGTCGTTGTTGAGGCATCTGATGAAAAGGGGATTTTATCTACTCACTTACACTCAGACGGCCAATACCAAGACTTGTTATATATCAATAACCCGATTAAAGATCAAAAACAGCATGGTGAGCAATCATATATGACTATGCTTGGAAATGATGTCTATAAAGTGGCGGTTCGAACGCTCGGCAGAATTGTTGATGAGACCTTAGATGCTAATGGCATGGATAAATCAGATATTGACTGGCTTATTCCTCATCAAGCAAATATTAGAATCATTTCTTCAGTTGCTAAAAAGCTGAATATGCCAATGGAAAAAGTTGTCTTAACCATTGAAAAACAAGGGAATACATCAGCTGCTTCTATCCCGTTAGCGTTGGATGTAGCTGTTAGAGACGGGCGCATAAAACAGGGTGATACCATTCTAATGGAAGCATTTGGTGGTGGCTTCGTATGGGGCTCTGCTCTGGTCAAAATGTAGCCCTGCTTTATAATATTTAACATTAAAGGTTATAAATAATGGTTACAAACTCTTTAGCTTTTGTATTTCCAGGTCAAGGATCGCAATCTGTTGGCATGTTGTCTGACCTTGCGGAAACATATCCCGACATTAAACTAACGTTTCAACAAGCATCCGATGCTTTGGAGCGCGACCTATGGGCGCTTGCTCAAGAAGGGCCAGCTGAACAACTAGGGCTTACACAGAATACACAACCATTGGTTTTAACCGCCGGTGTAGCACTTTGGCGTGTTTGGCAAAGTCAGTCATCGATAGTGCCTGCATTTATGTCGGGGCATAGCTTGGGAGAATATACGGCATTAGTGTGTGGGGATAGTTTAGATTTTATAGAAGCCGTTAAATTGGTTGAACGACGCGCGAGTTTTATGCAACAAGCTGTTCCACCTGGAGAAGGTGCAATGGCAGCAATACTAGGCCTAGACATAGAACAATTGATTAATATTTGTGTACAGTCTGCACAAGGTGACGTTGTAGCGGCCGTTAATTACAACGCTCCAGGGCAAGTTGTTATTGCTGGAAATACAGCGGCTGTTGAACGGGCAATTGAAGCCGCGAAAGCTGCCGGCGCGAAACGGGCGCTGCCACTTCCAGTAAGCGTGCCATCTCATTGTGATTTGATGCGGCCAGCTGCTGAACAGCTAGCGAGTGCTATGTCAGCTATTGAGTTTAAATTACCCACAGCCACTGTATTTCACAATACAGATGTTACCTCACACCAACAGGGTGATGAGATCAAACAAGCGCTTACTGAACAGCTATACACCCCGGTTAGGTGGACAGAAACAATACAAAAGCTGGCTGTTAATAATGTTACATGTGTTGTTGAATGTGGGCCGGGCAAGGTGTTGACAGGATTAAATAAACGCATAGATAAATCGTTAGAGCTTCATTCTATGGGTGATGAGAAATCATTTAATAAGACGCTAGAGGCATTTACATGAGTGAGAAAATAACGGCATTAGTGACGGGTACTAGTAGAGGGATAGGTAAAGCCATAGCTCTACAGTTGGTTAAAGATGGCTTTTTTGTTATTGGTACTGCAACATCAGAAAAGGGTGCTGCTTCTATTTCKGCCTATYTGGCAGAATCGGGCAAAGGTATGCTGCTMAATGTAACCAACYCAGAATCTATTTCGGGCGTTATAGCTGACATTACAAAGAATTACGCTRCTCCGCTTGTATTGGTAAATAATGCAGGAATAACGCGCGACAATTTGATGTTGCGAATGAAGGATGATGAATGGGATGACATTATCAATACTAATTTRAGYTCAATATTTCGTGTCAGCAAGGCTTGYTTACGMGGCATGATGAAGARCAGGTACGGWARAATCGTCAATATTGCATCAGTYGTAGGCGTAACSGGAAATGCTGGCCAAGTRAACTATGCGGCTKCAAAAGCTGGTATMATAGGSTTYAGTAAGTCTTTAGCTAAGGAAGTTGGCTCRAGAAATATTACGRTTAATACTGTTGCGCCTGGGTTTATTGATACAGATATGACAAAGGCACTGRCCGATGAGCAAAGAGYYGCGTTGTTAAASGGTGTRCCSYTAGCAAGGTTAGGGAAACCTGAAGAAATTGCCTATGCGGTTTCTTTTTTATGTTCAAATAAAGCTGATTATGTAACGGGTGAAACRATGCATGTTAATGGCGGCATGTATATGAGCTAATGCTTGATTTGCATATAATAAAAGTAACCAATATAAGAGTTTATTTGCTTTCTTTAGTATAAAAACTTTTAACTTTGTTTAATAATTAATATAATACCCATATCGCGAACAAAGTTTGCGTTTCATAAATACAGAGGATATACAAAAATGAGTAGCATTGAAGAACGCGTGAAAAAAATCGTTGCTGAACAATTAGGCGTAAAAGAGGACGAGGTTACTAACGAAGCTTCATTTATCGATGATCTGGGTGCAGATTCATTAGATACTGTTGAACTAGTTATGGCGCTTGAAGAAGAATTTGACTGCGAAATTCCTGATGAGCAAGCTGAAGGCATTACAACGGTACAACAAGCGATAGATTACGTAACTAATAACGCTGAGTAATCTGTTTTTAATCAGTTTCTTATAGGCACGGTTTATTTAAACCGTGCCTATTTTTATTTTAAACCGAGGTAAACATGTCTAAACGTCGTGTTGTAATTACTGGATTGGGTATGTTGTCACCTGTTGGTGGAAGCGTAACCGAGTCATGGTCGAATATTTTAGAGGGTAACAATGGTATTGCGCCAATAACCCGTTTCGATACAACTGGATTTCCTTCTATATTTGGAGGAGCCGTTAAGAATTTTGACGTCAGTGATTATTTATCTGCAAAAGATGCCAAAAAAATGGATCCTTTTATTCATTATGGTGTTGCTGCTGGTATTCAAGCATTAGATGATTCAGGCATAGAAGTGACCGATGATAATGCTGAACGGATTGGGGTTGCTATTGGTGCTGGTATTGGTGGCATTTCGGGCATAGAAATTGGTTACGATGCCTATAAAAGAGGCGGCCAAAGAAAAATATCACCCTTCTTTGTACCGTCTAATATTATTAATATGATTTCTGGAAACCTTTCGATTTTGAGAGGCCTTAAAGGCCCAAACTTTGCGATTGTTACTGCCTGTACAACCGGTGCTCATAATATTGGTGATGCCGCACGTATTATTCAATATGGTGACGCAGACGTGATGGTGGCAGGTGGTGCAGAGATGGCAACGTCAGTTACCTCATACGGTGGTTTTTCTTCGGCACGTGCGTTATCACGTAGAAATGATTCACCCGAAACGGCAAGTAGGCCTTGGGATAAAGATCGCGATGGCTTTGTGCTAAGTGATGGCGCGGGTGTACTTGTACTTGAAGAGTTAGAGCATGCAAAAAAACGTGGCGCAACCATTTATGCAGAACTAGCTGGATATGGTATGAGTTCAGATGCTTTTCATATGACGATGCCAGCAAAAAATGGTGATGGTGCATATCGATGTATGAAAAATGCACTGAATGATGCATCACTAAACCCACAAGAAATCAGCTACATCAATGCACATGGTACGTCCACACCAGCGGGAGATGTCGCTGAAACTCAAGCTGCTAAGCAGTTGCTGGGTGATTTTGCTTACAAAGTACCGATGAGTTCAACAAAGTCTATGACAGGCCATATGTTAGGTGCAGCAGGTGGTGCCGAAGCGGTTTTTTCAGTGTTAGCTATACGTGACCAAGTTGCACCTCCTACTATTAATCAATTTACCCCTGACCCTGACTGTGACCTTGATTATGTGCCAAATCATGCACGCGAAATGAAAATCGATGTTGTTGTATCAAACTCATTTGGTTTTGGGGGCACTAATGGTACCCTGGTTTTCAAGAAATTTGACTAAAAGGGCGCGATCAAATGGCGTTAGTCATTGAAGATTGTGGTGCTTATTTAAAAACTTTAATTGACGGTGATATTGACTTATTAGCTTGCCATCAAGTTAATCCTGATCGTTACCCTTTTTTACTTGAAAGCCACCGTTACCTGAATGAACACTCACGTTTTGATATTTTATTTGCCTTTCCTGGTGATAAAATAACGACACACAAGGTTGCTGATGCATCTTTTTTTAAATCATTTGACGATGAATTTAGAACAAGTTTCTTAGAAAATAATACTCAAGATGATTTGCCTTTTGTCGGTGGCTGGTTTGTTTTTTTAAGCTATGAGTTAGTCAGTGCTATTGAAAAAAAACTAGCTCACATCATGGTTGAAGCTAGCTTACCATTGGCTTCTGCTACTCGCATACCCGTTGCTATTATCAAGGATCATAAAAAACAGCAAAATTGGATCATTTTTGAACCGGGAAAAGAGTCGCTATTACACGTTGTGCAAAATGATATTAATCGCAGCAAAAAGCTTAAGCAAGCAAAACCAATATCAGTAACTGCCATTGTTAGCATTGAGGATGAGTTTCTAAGTGGGGTGAAAAAAATTGCTCAATATTTGAAAGATGGTGATACATTTCAAGTTAATTTATCTAGGCAATGGACGACAACATTAACGGGGCGGACAGACTACATTGATGTTTATCGTTCTTTAAGGTCCAGCAATCCATCTCCATTTGCTGGTTTAGCATGTATCGACAATAGTTATATTTGCTCAACGTCCCCTGAGCGCCTCGTTAAATCTAGCGGCAGATCAATTGAAATGAGGCCGATTGCTGGAACAAGACCAAGAAGCTTAGAGGCTAGGGTAGATAAGGCGTTAGCCCAAGAGTTATTGAATAATAGTAAAGAAAAAGCCGAGCACACGATGTTATTGGACTTAATAAGAAATGATCTCGGGCGCATTTGTGAGCCTGGAAGCATTCATGTTAATGAACATATGCAGTTGGAGTCATACGCCACTGTGCATCATATTGTTTCTAGTATCAGCGGCAAAATTTCACCTGAAAAGATAAGTCCAATAGATATTATTAAAGCGGTTTTTCCTGGGGGAACGATTACCGGTTGTCCTAAAATACGTTGTATGGAAATCATTAATGAGCTTGAAACAGAACCTCGGGGTGCTTATACAGGGTCAATGGGGTATATCAATCGCAATGGCGATATGGACCTGAATATATTAATTAGAAGTGTCGTCATAAATGGTGATGAGCTATCTTTTCGCACGGGTGCAGGTATCGTTGCTGACTCCGTTGCTAAATTGGAGCTTCAAGAAACACTCCATAAAGCAAAGGGCGTATTAAACGCATTAGGCTGATTGATGACAGATTATTTGGTTAATGGCAATTCGGCTGATAGCATTCAAATTGATGATAGGGGCTTTCAATATGGTGATGGCCTTTTTGAAACAATTTTGGTCAAAAATGGTTGTCCTCTTTTTCTAGCAGAACACCTTAACCGCCTTCAGCGAGGTTGTGATGTGTTGGCTTTTCCTGCCATTAGTCGCTCTTTATATAATGCTGAGATTTCTTCAATTATATCCTCATCTAGCACCGGCATCTTGAAAATAATACTATCCCGAGGGGTGGCTGAAAGAGGCTTTTTGCCCCCGAGCGAGCCAACGCTAACACGGGTAATAAGCTTTTCGGCAATCAGTGATTTGAATATAGAAACACTGCAAAATATTCATATGATATTGTGTAAGACTAGGCTATCTATACAGCCTAGATTGGCGGGGATAAAACATTTAAATCAACTTGAACGCGTTTTAGCACGTTCCGAATGGCGTAATATGGCTATTAAAGAAGGTTTAATGTTAGATATGGATGCTTATGTCATCGAAGGTACGATGAGTAACATTTTTGTGGTTAATAACGGTATTTTAAAGACCAGCCATTTAAAATCATCGGGTGTAAAGGGTGTTATGCGTGACTTTGTTCTGCTACAGGCAGAAAAAATCGGTTATAGCTGTAAAGAGGTGGCGCTAACCCTTAATGATGTGCGGGAAGCTGATGAAGTGTTCATTACAAACAGTATAATCTGCCTACAATCGGTGGTTAAATTTTCACTTGCTGACACCGTAATACAATTTAAACAGGGACCTTTAGCAATGTTAATGTTTGCTGCAATTCAAGATGAAATAACCGAACAATGCGAGGCTAATAGTGTTTAGACTTATTGGCTTTATAATCATCGTATTAAGTATTTCTTTAGGTTGGTTTTGGATGTCGTATCAACAATCAATCAATAGCTCGCATATTAGTGATGAGACTGGCGCAATAGTGGTTACCATAAATCGTGGTGATAACTTAAATAATGTAGTGGCAACGTTATCCGAAAAAGGAGTAGTAGAAGGCAAGTGGTTTAAGTGGCTGGTTAGGTTTGAAGGTGCGGCAAATAATATTCAAGCCGGTGAATATGAATTATCGCCGGGATTAACACCGGTACAAATTTTACAGTTCCTCCTTAAAGGTAAGGTTAACCAGTATGCCTTTTCATTAATAGAAGGACAGACGTTTAAACAAATATTGCAAGACTTACATGACCACCCAGCGATTAAAAAGACAATGGCTGACGGTCTTGAAGTGGCTGARTATTTGGAGTTATTGAATATTCCAGAAAAACACATAGAGGGTTTATTGTTAGCAGAAACATACTTTTTTGTTAAGGGTACAACGGATGCCGAGTTAATTATGCGCGCTTATCGAAGTATGCAAGCATACATAAATACTGCATGGCTTAAACGGCAAAAGAATCAACATATTAAAACAGTTTATGATGCATTGATCTTGGCATCTATTGTTGAAAAGGAAACGGCCGTCGCCAATGAACGTAAACGTATTGCGGGTTTATTTCTACAACGCCTTGAAATTGGTATGAAATTGCAAACCGATCCAACCGTTATTTATGGTATGGGAGATAATTATAAAGGAGACATACGTTTCCGTGATTTACGGCGTGATACTCCTTACAATACCTATACGCGTTATGGGCTACCACCAACACCCATAGCAATGGCCGGTAAAGCATCAATAGATGCAGTATTGCACCCGGTTAAAACAAAAAGTTTGTACTTCGTTGCCAAAGGTGACGGTACACATGTTTTTTCTGAAACACTTAAACAGCATAATAATGCAGTTAACAAATATCAGCGTAAAAAATAAGACATGAGCAGTGGAAAATTTATAACATTAGAAGGTGTTGAAGGCGTTGGTAAAACAACAAATCTGAATTTTATTGCCAATTTTTTTAGTGATAATGGTAAGGATGTCATCGTCACAAGAGAACCCGGTGGCACCGATATTGCTGAAAAAATACGCGCTTTACTGTTAGATCACCATAAAGAAAAATTAAGTAATGAAAGTGAATTGTTGTTGATGTTTGCGGCGCGATCACAACATATTCAGCAGGTTATAAGGCCTGCATTAGCGTTAGGAAAATACGTAGTTTGTGACCGCTTTACTGATGCCACATATGCGTACCAAGGCGGCGGGAGAGACTTCTCGCTAGATAAGATTGAATGGTTAGAGAATTTTGTACAGAAGGGTTTGTCGCCAGATATGACGATTTTATTAGACCTCAAAGTTTCTGAAGGTCTAAAAAGAGCGGCGAAACGTAGTGAACCAGATCGATTTGAATCCGAAAATCAAAATTTTTTTGAGAAAGTTCGTAACATGTATCTTCAACGTGCAGCTGAAGATACAGAGCGGTTTAAATTGATTGATGCGTCTCGAGACATTAAAGGTGTGGAGGCGCAAATTCTTACTCACCTTGAATTTATAATAAAGACCTAAAGTGAGCAACATGTATTACCCTTGGCTCGAATCATGTTGGCATAGTCTTAATCGCTATCAGCAGCAGCAAGCATTGCCGAATGCTTTGTTATTGGTTGGTGAAAAGGGGTTTGGTTACGAACAATTAGTAAATGTTTTTGCCAACAGTATTTATTGCACGCAGCTTACAGCTGATGGATTTGCATGTGGTAAATGTTCGCCTTGCCAAATGTTTATCGCTGGGAGCTATCCTGATTTTTCTATAATTAAACCTGAAGAAGGTGATGCTACTATTAAAATAGCGGCAATTCGAAAGCTTATCGAATCACTTACTCTAAGTCGTCAATACAACCGACAACGAATTATTATTATTACCTCGGTTGATGAGATGTTGCACCAAGCTTCGAATAGTTTACTTAAGACTCTTGAAGAACCAAATGACGGAACCAGCTTGATCTTAATTGCTCATAAACTGGCAAATGTACCCGCAACCATAAAAAGCCGCTGTCAGATAATTCCCACGCGATCGCTCAGTAAAGAAACAATGCTTGAGTGGTTAGTAAGCCAAGGTTGCGATCAGCCTTTGGCCTACTTGAACTTAGCAAATGGTTCCCCTATTTTTGCACATCAATATTGGGGAAAAAATATCCTTACTATCAGGAATGAAATATTTGAATTATTTTTGAGTGTTGTTAACAACAAGACCGACCCATTAGTGTTTTCTGAACGCTGTTTTAAATTAAAAGAACTCCCCCTGTCTTCATGGATGATTTCGTGGTTAACCGATGCAATTATTCTTAGTTATGATGAGTCATGTGAAACTATTACTAATATTGATTTATTAACTAACTTGAAAGTTCTCATAAAAAAGCTACACTTAAAGAAATTATTTAGTTTGTTTGATCAGGCGATTGAAATATCTCAATTTGAATCGGGGCAAATAAACCAGCAATTATTATTTGATGACTTTGCAATTAGTTGTATTGCAAAAGACTAGAGCAAAGGGCTTATATATGGCATTAGCAGAAGGTGGTGCACGGCAAGGAATCCTATCTTTAACGATTAGAGACAAAAATGCGCTGTACGCAGCATTTATGGATTATGTAAAGGGTGGCGGTTTGTTTATTCCTACCAATAAACAATACAGTTTGGGCGACGAGGTCTTCATGTTGCTAAGTTTGATGAATGAACCTGAACGAATTCCTGTTGCGGGTACTATTATTTGGATTACACCGGTTGGTGCTGAAGGCTCGAGGTCTACGGGTGTAGGCGTACAATTTAACGACCAGGACGCTGGTTCGGCTCGAGCAAAAATCGAAACCTATTTAGCGGGCACAGCTGCAACTGGTAGACCAACGCATACAATGTGATTAATGTATTGAAATTAATTTGAATGATACTTAACGGTCTATAATGACCGTTTTTTATTATGAGGTGTTTACCATGTTTATTGATTCCCACTGTCATTTAGATCGCGTTGACCTCACACCGTATGAAAATGACCTTGATAATTATATGGAGGCCACAAAGATTGACCTACTCGATCATATGTTATGTGTGTCGATAAATTGGGAAGATTACCCTGCTATGCGTGACCTAGTTGCAAAACAATCTAAAGTTTCTATATCGGTTGGCGTACATCCAAACGAGATAGATGGCCATGATCCATCGCTAGACGAGTTAGTTTCTGTAGCTGAAAGAGATGGTGCAATAGCCATTGGAGAGACGGGGCTTGACTATTTTAGGCTTGAAACTGGTGCGGGCGTTGAGTACCAGCAACAACGCTTTAGAACACATATTCATGCGGCTAAACAAACCAATAAACCAATTATCGTTCACACCCGTGATGCTAAAGAAGATACGTTACGCATTATAGAAGAAGAGGGTGCAGGTGAGGCCGGAGGTGTATTACATTGCTTCACTGAAGATTGGGATATGGCTAAAAGGGCGTTAGATAATAATTTTTATATTTCATTATCGGGTATCGTTACTTTTAAGAATGCACAGCAGATTCATGATGTAGCAAAAAAGGTGCCGGATGACCGATTGCTCATCGAAACAGATTCTCCATATTTAGCACCAGTGCCTAAACGGGGCAAACCGAATTACCCAAATTATGTGAAATATGTAGCTGAACGTGTTGCAGAGTTACGAGGCGTTAATGTATCTAAAATTGCGGATATAACATCAAATAATTATCAAAAACTATTTGTTAGGTAAGAAAACTATTTTTCTGGGTGACCCTTGCTTAATAACAATTCAATTTGTTCTAACATTGTATTTTGCTCATGTTGAGCTTTTTGAGATAACTCGAGTTCTTCGTTAAGTAAATTACTTTTATTTTGCAGTTGTTCAATCGTGGCTAAGGCATTTTCTAGCTCAATATCAACGTGGGTTCTATATTTTTTACCAAATCTTTGCTGGTAAGTATTTAAGGTATTATCAAGCAAGTTATCAAAATCATTTAGGGAATATGACCCTAATTGGATGTTTTTTTCAAATGCTTCAAATACATTGTAGAGTGGCTTATCGAAGTGACGTTCATAACATTTAATCAATTGTTGATGAAGGTAATCCAAGTCATCTTGCTTGCCATTAAACTGTGAAAATAGATAAATAACGTTATTCTCAAAGTCTCTTATGCCATTACCATTTCTTTGGATATAGATTTTTTCTAAGGTATGAATAATCTCTTTTAATGCCTCTTTGGAAAAATCATCTTGCTCAATGAAGGAATAAAAATCACGAGCGGAGGGAGCTGCATCGTTATGTTCACTTTCTGGCAGTGGAGGTATCATTGAATATGACTGGCTGTAGTTCGCCATCAGGGGTTCTAACAAAGAAATGACATAATCTTTATCTAATTCACCTTTTGCTAATTGTTCTGAACAATAGTTAACTGAACTAGCGAAATCTAGGGGCTGCTGACTTATCGTATTCGTGTTAGAAACTGCAAGAGAGTCGGTATGAGGGTTAGAATAGACCGTACTTGGATTGTTATGTGATGGTTTTTGTTGTATCCAAAATTCACTAAAAGACTCTGTTTCGCTATTGCCTAACTTTTCTTCAAGCCCTTTTGCTAATGTTT
The DNA here is from genome assembly GCA_002401365.1 of Piscirickettsiaceae bacterium. Classification (GTDB taxonomy): domain Bacteria; phylum Pseudomonadota; class Gammaproteobacteria; order Methylococcales; family Cycloclasticaceae; genus Cycloclasticus. The sequence continues at coordinate 19,333 of NVSW01000005.1, forward strand.
TGAAGCAACGGCTCGCTATACAGTCTGGGCTAAGCAGTACGGCAGGGCACTGCAAGCTAACGGATGAAATAACAGTTTCATCGACTTGTATGAAGCCTAGGTAGGCAATGTCCATTTTAATATATTTTTTAACAGCTGATTCAAAACGTCGATAAATGGTCTGGCTGTTTTCAAAGTCCATCGCCATATTAACTAAAATATATGATGTACGATCGAAATTGCTGCGCTTTAAAACCTTCAATAATGAAAATGAATCGGTTAATGAAGTGGGCTCAGGTGTAATAATAATAATTGAAAATTGTGATGCTTTTACAAAATCTAGTACGTCATCACCAATACCAGCAGCTGTGTCTATGATCAGGTAATCAAATTGTTGTTGGAGTTCATCTAAAGCACGAATCAAAATTTCTTTTTGCTCTACAGATAATTGTGCATATTCTGCAATGCCGGTTGCGCCCGGTATTACTTTCAAGCCGCGAGGGCCATCAACCATTATTTGCTTTAATGTTTGTTCACCCGTTAGCAAGTGGTGAAGTGTGTATTCTGGATGAATTCCTAATAAAATATTAATATTAGCTAAGCTGGCATCTGCGTCAAAGACGCATACTTTTTTGCCTAAGGCAGATAAAGAAAGCGCTAAATTGGTTGCAATACTTGTTTTGCCTACACCACCTTTACCACTAGTAATAGTGATGACTTTAGCCTTAATTTTTTTTGAAGTATCGATAGCTGTGTTAGTGTATACCAATTCCATGTATGCCTTTTCACCCAGTTATGTTAGCAAGCATTTTAGTTGCTAATATGTCCGTCTAATTCTAGCAAAATATTGACTTAATATCCGAATAATTAACAGAGATTTGATGTTGTGACTACCAATGTAAAAGTGCGTGCCGTGGGTTATTTTTTATTGGGCATAAAACTTATATTTAAATCTGGAATTAGACAGTTCGTATGGATACCTATTGCGATAAACACACTGTTGTTTAGCTTAGCAAGTTGGCTATTATGGGAACATATGGCTGCGGTCTTAAATAACATGTTGCCCACTTGGTTGGAGTGGCTATCATGGTTTTTAATCCCTATTTTTTCTTTAATAATCTTAGTTATCGTTTATTTTTGTTTTACTTTGTTCGCCAATATTATAGCGGCGCCTTTTTATAATTATTTGGCAAGACGTGTTGAAAGTGACTTTCTTGGTGATGATTATAGTACGGAGAAAGATGAATCGTTAATGGTTGAATCTTTAGCTATTATGGGGTCTGAAATACGAAAAGTTCTATATTATTTGCTGCGCGCAGTTCCTCTGTTAATGCTATCGATTATTCCAGGGTTGAATATCATTACGCTACCTTTATGGTTCATTTTTAGCGCTTGGTTTTTGGCGTTCGAATATACGGGGTATTATTTTGAAAACCATCAAATTTTGTTTCAGCAACAAAAACATCTTTTGAAAGAAGATAAGCTAAATATTATTTTATTCGGTTCTCTATGTTTATTATTTACATCGATACCAATTTTAAATTTATTTATCCCGGCCATTGCTGTTGCAGGAGCTACACGAATGCAGTTGGATAATTAATTTATGGGTTGGTGTTGATTTCAACATAAGGCATGCCGTCTTCAATAGCCACTATTTTGTTAATAGTGATGTGGTTTGTTAATTCAATTGACACATCGGTAGTTGTTTTAACTCGAGTGTAATTGGCCGTATAGCCGAGGTAAGAATTACGCTTACTATCATGCTTGACTAGCTTATCTTCCCAAAGGATAGAGGTTTCCTGACCAATCATTTGCTCGATATTTAAATATTTCATGCCTTCTACAAGTTTATGAAGAGCCTGACTTCTAGCCTTTTTAATTTTTTCATCTACTTGGTTTATCAACCCAGCCGCCTTGGTACCTTCGCGTTTGGAATACGTAAAAATATGTACGTTTGCAAATTGCATTTCCGCAACAAAGTCGAGAGTTTGTTGCCATTCTTCATCGGTTTCACCGGGAAAACCTACGATAATATCGGTTGTTATATTTAAATTAGGAATTAACTTCTTAGCGTTGATCGCGAGTTGTCTAAATTCATCTGTTTTGCAACGTCTCGCCATCCTCCGTAAAACGCTATCAGAGCCACTTTGAATAGGTAAGTGCATATGTGGTAGCAAACGATCGTTGGAAAATAGGCTAAAAAAGTTTTCCGGCAAATCCCAAGGTTCAAGCGATCCCATGCGAATCCTTGGTACGTTTGTTTGTTCTAAAATTGAATGGATTAACTCATATAGGTTGCTGTTGGTATCGCTACCATAGCCGCCCAAATGTACACCAGTGACAATGATTTCTTTAATACCTGACTCATGAGCGAGGTTGATTTCATTTATTATATCGTCAACTAACTTGCTTTTCTCTTCACCCCTTGCGATCGTTACAATGCAAAAGGTACAACGATATCGACAACCGTCTTGTACTTTAATAAATGCTCGTTGTCGCCCCCTAGAAAACAGGGCTATTTCGCCAGGCTCTGTAGCAATAGTAGGCATTACATCTGTATTGAGCTGTTTCAGTGTTAGCTCAACCAGTTTGTCTTTTTGAGCGTTGTTGATTAATAAATCCACTCCATCAATGGCAGTGGCTTCGTTTTCATTTAGGGTTGCATAACAACCGCTGATAACGAGCTTTGCCTTAGGGTTTTTTTTATGTGCTTTTCGTACTAGTTGACGAGATTTACGGACGGCGTTTTGGGTAACAGCACAGGTGTTAATTACTAAAATATCAGCTGAGCAAACGTCATTTACTACTTGGTGACCGCGGGCATTAAAGTCACTGGCCCATGATTCTAATTCTGCTTCATTTAAACGGCAGCCTAATGTTTTAAGGTGAATTCGCATAGTAAATTAGGAGCTTAAAAAGAGCTCTATTTTACGCTATTTGATTTTGACTATCGATAAAGTCGATGATTTTTTGTTGGCAGTTGCCCGTGTTTTCATGCAAAATTCCATGCCGATTCGAACAGATCCAGTCATATTGTCGCACGGCCGTATTTATTGAGCCTAATAACAAGGCCATACTTGATGAGTCCACGACGGGATCATTATCTGCTTGGATAAGATAGACAGGGCAATTGATTCTCTTAAGTCGAGACTTGGTTTTTTTAACCAGTTGTAATAGCTGATTAACGGCTGAAATTGGGATGTGCTTATAATTGATATTTGGGTGTTCAGGAGTATTATCCTTAAACGTCATTAACCCTTCGCCACCGGTAATGCTTTTTATTGCCTTATTGGTAGTATCTGCAATCTTGATGAACTTGATAAGTGGGTCTTTAAACTCAATGGGTGTTGAACACGAACTAACTGAGGCAAAGTGAAAGTTTTTGTTTGCTGATAAATGTAGCGCCAATAGCCCACCGCTGGAGAACCCAACGAGGTGAATTTTTTTGCTGTAACACTGGGCAATTTTAATCGTTTGTTTTATCGATTGTTGCCAATCTTGCCAGCTACATTCATTTAAGTCCCAGGGTGATGTCCCATGTCCTTTCAGACGTGTAGCCAGTACTATATAGCCTTGGTTGTATAGCTTTTCTGCAAGCGATCTCAGTTCAGCGGGAGACGATAACAACCCATGAATTAAAACGACGCATTGACCGTTATTCTTGTCAGCTCTGAGAATAAATGGCTCGGCGAATTTTGTTGCTGGTTGAGCGTCGTTAATTTTTCTATATTGCTCTTGTTGGTAACGTTTTATATCTATCTGGTGCTCAATTAATTCATCATCAAAAAGCATCTCGGCCACTTCATGTAGGCGTTTATTCGGCTTAAATGTTAAGCATTTTTTGATTACTTCTTGCACCTGTTTAATTGGAGCGACTTCGTTAGTATAAACGGTTACGGGATTTTGATAACGTATTGAATCAAAACTTGGCTTATTTGAGAGCAGCCCAGTGAAAACATAATATACACCCTCTTTTTGAATTAAATCTGCGGCATAAACGCTTCTTAAAAACTGATCAAAACCATCGGTATTTTTAAAAAGAATATTTCGGTATGTAGAGGGATTCTGCAGTGTTTCATGAAAGTTCAGTTGCTTATGTTGCTGTAGCAACTTGGTGGCTATGTAGAGTAATTCATGAAACTTCTTTTTATTGACGTGTTTTTTTTGTTCGTTAACAAAATGGCTAAGCAGCGAGGCAGCCATATGAGCAATGTTAATAGTAACGCCTGAATAAATGGCGTGCATATACGCATTTCTGATTTTAACGGCATTTCGCCTGTGCGCAAGCTGATAAATATGATCTCCCCAAGTAGACTTTTTACGAACGGTATTAAACAATTCACCTAGAGAGAAATTTGAGTGATCCACCAATAACGACACGATAGACGCCTCCCAACGTGACCAATAATCCTCTACCACAATCGGTTCGAGTACTCGTATGTCCATATCCGTGTCTTTTAACAGTAGATTGCCTTCAATTAAAAGTTCTTCTGACAGCCGGTCTTTTAGGTCTACCTGTAGCAGTTTTAAACCCTTAACAAGGGTGTTTTCTTTAACCCTTAGAGGGTAAAAAGTAATATTACAAGGAATGATAATGGTCGGTTTTTCGCAGGCCTCAATCAGCTGAGCAGTATTACTTAAACCAATTTCATTTGCCCAACGTGCCAGTTTGGCTTCGTTTGCAGGCTCAGACATATGAAGCTGCCTAACACTCGCTTTAAATATTGCGATCGTAAGTCCAATAACAGCTGGCCCTGTATGTAATTTACGTCGTTTATTTTCTGAACGGGAATAGACGCTGTATCCTCCCTTTTCATCGAAAACTAGGCGATCCTTGACGATACCTCCTTCTGGAAAGGCAATAAGTTTTATGCCGTTCAAAATGTCTTTTGATACGTGATACATTAGTTGTTCAGCATCGGTAGGGATTCCCCCTAGATTTAAAAGGTACCTACTGATGAGTTCGTTAGCGGAAAAGAGCTCTTTAGTCGCTATCGAACGAGTTAGTTTGTTTGTTTTTTGGTAAATGATATATTGCGGAATGATGGCTTCAAAGCGAGCAAAGTGGTTGAATAAAAAAATATTACCCTTTTCCCAAGCACTTTCATCACCATGAATTTTTATCTTTAGTTTGACGAACTTGAACAATACTTTCATTGCCTGATACGTCCAATAAAAGGTATCAGGATCGATGGGGTAGCTGTTAACGTCAGCTGAATCGAGTTGTGTTGGAGGTGGTATCTCGTTATCTAAATCGCCCATAGTCGTGAAAACATCCATTTGCTTTGGCTATCAGCCAGTATAATAGCCTGTATTAAAAGTATAGTTAAAGTATTCATTTAAAGTGTTTTACTTAATATTCCAACAACATTGAATATACAAGCAATTAAGCCTCAGGATGCACACATCTGGCAGTTAGATCTAAATTGGTCGGCAGACTCTCATACGACATTGTTGAGTGATGCAGAACTAAAAAAAATCAACGCTTTTATCAAGCCTGAGCACCGCCAGCGAGCTCTTTCAATGCGTATACAGTTACGTTTATTGCTGTCTTGTTACCTTCGGCAAGCAGCGGAAACGATTTGTTTTGAAACAGGGCGTTTCGGTAAACCACAATTAGTTAATGGGGCTGTATCATTTAATGTTTCACATTCACATAGCCTTGGTGTCGTTGCCATCGGTGATAATAACAACATTGGCGTAGACATCGAGCAGTGGCGTACGGTTGAGAATAGGGAGGGAATAGTACGTCGGCATTTCTCTGCTATAGAAAAAAAAGCATGGAATAATCTTGATGACTGCGATAAAGAAGCTTTCTTTTTTAGTATTTGGACCTGTAAGGAAGCGTTTATAAAGGCTACAGGTAGAGGCCTGGGAATGGGGTTATCTAATAGTAGTTTTAATATTGCCAGCTCGCCTAAGCTTTTGGATTGTCCCCTTGAGTATGGGCAACCATCTGGTTGGACCTGTGTTGCACTTGATCTAGCTAAAGGAGTGAGTGGAACGATGATGGTAAAGTCACGGCAATGTCTGATGAAACAATACATATTTGAGCCTAATCTTCTTCCTCAACTTATAGGTTCACTATAGAATACTCACCAATATTTAATATTAGCTACCTTGCCCAACAGCGTGCATGAATATGATGAATGATTTCCCTAAAACACTGATAGAAGCCTTAAATAATAACAAGGATGTGAGTAAAACAATCACATATATCAATGGTCAGGATAATGAAAGGAAAATAAGTTATCCGGCGCTTAAAGAGCGTGCATTAGGGTTGCTTCATCACCTTCAGCAAAAAGGGGCATCTGAAGGCGACGAATTAATTATTCACCTTGCTGAAAACGAACAATTCATCGATACCTTTTGGGCGTGTCAGTATGGCGGCATTGTTGCTGTACCGTTGGCGATTGGAACCAGTGACGGACACCGCCAGAAGGTGTTTAACGTTTTTGAAAAATTAAAAAACCCATACATTGCAACATCAAGAAAGGCATTGCAACGTTTAAAAGTTTACGCTGAGGAACATGGCAAAGAGTCAATTTACGAAAAGATTAAGCAAAATGCAGTAATGCTTGATCGAATTGAAGACTTTGATACCTTGGGAAAAAGTGCTGATATTGACCCGAATCAAACAGCGTTTATACAGTTTTCATCGGGCTCGACGGGTGATCCAAAAGGTGTTGTGCTAACGCATAAAAACTTGGTGACGAATTTATACGGCATTATTGAATGCAGTGCATTTGACGAAAATGACAGCTTTTTTAGTTGGATGCCATTAACACACGATTTGGGTATTATAGGTTTTCACTTAACACCACTTTTTGTCAATATTAATCAATTTATGATGCCGACTGAATTGTTTGTTCGGCGGCCAAATCTTTGGCTGCAAAAAGCGAGTGAAAAGAAGGCAACTATCCTATCTTCGCCGAACTTCGGTTATAAACATGTTTTAAAACGCTTTAAGCCTGAAACCCAAGATAGCTTGGATTTATCAACAGTGCGCTTATGTTTCAATGGAGCAGAACCTATTTCTGCCAATTTGTGTCGCGAATTTAATTCGGTGATGGCTCAATTTGGTTGGTCAGACACTGCTATGTTTACTGTATATGGGCTTGCTGAAGCATGCTTAGCAGTAACCTTTCCAAAGTTAACACAACCCCTGTCTACTATTCATGTACTTAGAAACTCACTGGTAGAAGGTCAACCTGCTGATATTGTTGAGTTAGCTAATCAACAAAGTATTGAGTTAGTGCGTTTGGGCTATGCAATTACCGGAACAGAGATATCGATTGTCGATAGCAGCAACAATAAGGTTGCTGAAAATATCATTGGCCGTGTTTTGATTAAGGGTAACAACGTAACAAAGGGTTATTATCACGAGGAAGCGCTTAATGCACAGCTGATTACCGCTGATGGTTGGTTGGATACGGGTGACCAAGGTTTAATCAATAATGGTCAATTAGTAATAACAGGTAGAACTAAGGACTTGATTATCGTTAATGGGCAAAACTATTATGCGCCTGATTTAGAATCTGTATGTGAACATGTTGATGGAATAGACCTTGGCAAAGTTGTAGTCTGCGGTGTTAGACATACAGATAAGGTAACCGATGAATTAGTTGTTTTTGTATTGTATCGTGGTGAGTTAGATGCATTTTATCCAACGACGATTGATGTTAGACGACAGCTTAATGAAAAGTCTGGTTTAGATGTTGCGCATGTTTTACCGGTAAAGAGCATGCCTAAAACCACCAGTGGTAAGGTGCAACGTTTTGTATTAGCAGAACAGTTTATGAATGGTGAGTTTGCAGAGGTTATTGCTGCGCTTACAGAATTAGCAGAGACAAATTCAACGGCGTCTGTCGCTGCGGGTAGTTCAATAGAAAGAATTTTATTAGAAATTTGTCATTCGGTTGTATCAGATCAGAAAATAGGGCTTAAAAATAATATTTTTGAAATGGGTACAAGTTCTCTAAAGCTAGCGCAAATACACGAAAAAATTGATGAAACCTATCCAGATATTGTTGAGTTAACTGACTTTTTCGATTACCCAACCATTGAGGAATTGGCAGAGTTTATTGCCAATAAAGTAACTGATTAGGTTATCTTAATCATAAACCCCGCGTTTACGTTTCCATTTACGATTGGACCACATCCAGTCTTCTGGTGCAGCAAGAATCATCTTTTCTAATGACCGGGCGTATTTCTCAGTAATATCGTAGCCTTCTTTTTTGTAGGGTGCTTGACCCAGTTCTTCAAAGTAGACCTCATAATGACCGAGACTTAATCGTTTCATACCAACGAAAATAACGGGGTATTTCGTTAGCTTTGCAATTTTTTGTGCACCAACTGCAAATGAACTGTCTTGGTTTAAAAAGTTGGTCCAATACTTCTCTTCTTTTCTAACGGGTGACTGGTCAGCAACCATAGCAAAGCCACGCACTTCTTTACGACGCTGCATAATTTCAATTAAGGCGTTTTTGTTGGGAATAGGGCGTGCCTTAAAACGAGAGCGTGATTTTTTCATGTGCTCATCAAACGTTAAGTCGTGTAATGGCTTGTATACAACATCGATTGGGAAGGAGAGACCAAGACTGCACCCAGCTAGCATCCATTCCCAATTGCAGTGGTGTCCGGCTAACATCAATACTGATTGATGTTTTTTTGCAAACTGCTCAATAACCTCTGGGTTCCTAAGTACGACGCGTTTGCGTATTTCGTCTTCAGTCAAAGTGCCTGTTTTAATGGATTCAACAATGGTGTACACAAGGCGCTTAAAATTTAGTTTCGCTAATGCCTGAACCTCAGCTAACGGCATCTCTGGAAAGGAGTTTTGCATATTAGATAAGATAACATTACGCTTTTTTTCAACTAAATAATAGCCAAGAACATAGATTGGGTAGGCGATAACGTACAAAACACAAAGTGGTAACTTGCCTAGTAACGGATACAAATTTGAGATTAAAGATTGCCTGTTTTTGGCCATAATTAAGAATTAAGACAATAAGTTTTATAAGGGATATATTCTACCAAAGCAAATCATCAATTTAAGCAAAAAATAAGTAACCAACCAGAATAGCGACAACAATACCGATAAAATCAGCAAAAAGCCCACAGGCAACGGCATGGCGTGCTTTTTTAATACCAACAGCACCAAAATAAACGGCCAGTACATAAAACGTTGTTTCGGTACTACCTTGTACAATTGACGCCAGTCGTCCTGCAAAAGAATCGGCACCATGAAGTTGCATGGTTTCAATCATCATTGCCCGTGCTCCGCTACCACTAAGCGGCTTCATAAATGCCGTTGGTAGTGCGTCAACGAATCGGGCGTCAATTGAAAAACTCGTCAGCAATGAGCGTATGCTGCTAAGAGCAATTTCAAGTGCACCACTGGCTCTAAATACGCCAATAGCCACGAGCATGGCGACTAAATAAGGGATAATCATGACCGCGGTTTGAAACCCTTCTTTAGCACCCTCAATAAATGTCTCATAAACATCAATACGTTTTTTCACTGCGCCAATCATAAAGCTGATGATTAAACTAAAGATAATAAAGTTACTTGCCAAGGATGACTGTTGTTGCATGCTAGCTTGGTCGAGTTGAGAAAAGTACAATAAAATTGAGGCAATAAGTGCACTAAAGCCTACTAGATAGGAAAGGATAACGGGGTCATAAAGTTTTATTCGTTGAATGCTAGCAACGGCTATAAGGCCAGCGATCGTTGATGCATAAGTTGCTATCAATATCGGAATAAAAACATCCGTTGGATCTGCGGCGCCCATTTGTGCCCGATAGGTGAATATAGTTAATGGGAATAGCGTTACCGCGGAGGTATTAATGACTAAAAATAGAATTTGAGCGTTACTGGCGCTGTCTTTATGTGGGTTTAGTGACTGTAAATGCTGCATTGCCTTAATACCAAGCGGTGTAGCAGCATTATCTAAACCAAGCATATTGGCTGACAAATTCATCACCATGGCACCAAAAGCAGGGTGATTATCAGGCACATCAGGCATTAAACGTTTCAGTAAAGGGTTTAAAAAGCGTGTTAGATGATCAACAAAGCCGCTTTTCTCACCAATTTTCATAATGCCCATCCAAAAGCATAGTACGCCAGTCAAGCCGAGTGCTATTTCAAATGCTGTTTTAGATAGCGTGAACGTTGCCAGTGTCATTTCATTAAATACGTCGTTATCACCCAAGACAAATAGGCGATAAAGTCCACAGAGGAAGGCAATGAAAAAAAAGCCGAGCCAGATAATATTTAACATAAAATGATAAGCAAGTTAAACGCTAACAGTAATCTAACATACCCGCACAATGACCGATAAGAATATTACTTTAAAAAAYAAWCTAGACGATYTWCTARARATTATGGCGCAACTTCGTGASCMMAATTCNGGGTKSNCCATGGGATWTAGARCAAAMCTTTGAAACSATTGCGCCGTACACGATTGAAGAGGCATACGAAGTAGCAGAYGCTATTCAAAGGRRAGATATGAAYGCCYTRAAAGATGAACTSGGYGACCTTTTRTTTCAAGTGGYYTTTCATTCGCAAYTGGCACAAGAGCARCGCTATTTTACGTTTGACGATGTGGTARCCGCSATAYGTGAAAAGCTTACGCGRCGTCATCCRCAYGTGTTYGATGGRCWACGMGTTAATAAAGYTGACTTGGCTAAGMAGTGGGARTYACATAAACRTCAAGAAARYGGTRATAAGCAAKCYGGTATYTTGGATRRCGTGAGCGTWAACCAACCCGCYATYAACCAAGCRTATAAGCTGCAAAAAAAAGCYGCRTCAGTTGGYTTTGATTGGMYAAGCCTTAAACCRGTYATTGATAAACTGGATGARGAAATAGCTGARCTTAAAGATGARATTGRTGTTGCTAATAAYAASCAACGAATTGAAGAAGAATTAGGCGATGTAATGTTTAGTTGYGTTAATTTAGCKAGGCATTTAAARATTGACCCAGAGTGGGCTCTGCGCAAGGCAAATAGCCGTTTTTATGATCGCTTTTGTTGGATTGAAAAAAAATTGGCTATGTCTGGAAAAAATGTCGATACATGTTCTTTAAGCGAACTTGACGAGCTGTGGAACAAGGCGAAAGATGCAACTTAAATATTAGGCTAATATCATCTTTAATAGGTTGCTTTAAAATAATTAAGGATATTTATTATTGGTTTTAGTATACTCAGCTTTCAGCTTATTTAAAAAAAGCAAGTTATACAATATAATTTGCTTTAATAAAAACATATAACAAGCTGATTTTTATGTATATTTAGGAGAGAAGTAAAGATGTCAGAAAGAGTAAAAGGTATTGTTAAGTGGTTTAATAACTCAAAAGGTTTTGGTTTTATTCAACCAGATGCAGGCGGTGAAGACGTATTTGTTCACTTTAGAGCAATTCAGGGCGATGGTTTTCGAACTTTAAAAGAGAATCAAGCTGTTGAATTCACTATTACTAAAGGTGAAAAAGGTCTGCAAGCGGAAGAAGTAACTGGTTTAGAGTAATATTTGCCGTGTTGTATAGCGGCTAAATAAAAATTCTTAGTAATACCTATCAGCAATAGTTTGTTTAGTGCTGATAGGTTTCTACTACGTAGCGCTCGACAATTTCTTGGAATTGTTTCGCTATGTCATTGCCTTTTAAGGTGACATCTTTTTGTCCGTCTATATATACGGGCGCTACTGGCTTTTCGCCCGTTCCAGGCAGGCTGATACCGATATTAGCATTTTTACTTTCTCCTGGGCCGTTAACTACGCACCCCATTACAGCTACTTT
>NVSW01000006.1 GCA_002401365.1 Piscirickettsiaceae bacterium
TACAACAGATTAAACAGTATAAGGGCCTATAGCTCAGTTGGTTAGAGCAGTGGACTCATAATCCATTTGTCCAAGGTTCAAGTCCTTGTAGGCCCACCATATAAATCAAAGTCTTAGCGTCATTTTTGATGTTGAGACTTTTTTATGCTTGCCTTATGTAGACGTTATGTAGACAGTTTAGATAACAGCTAACCCCCTATTATTAAACAGGTGGCACATTGAAATAATTCACTTTTCAGTGGGCATAAAGGGAAAGGACTTAAACAAGTTAGTTTTAAAATTTGAATTGCGGTGGATCTGATGACACTTACTTTTAAATTCTCAAGGCTAGTGAATCTTTTGTAGTATTATCAACAAATGTACAAATGCCTCGTATATTCTCGGTTTAATGCTTAATATCGAATTACTAGGAATTTTTGTCCATATAAAAGTAAGAATTACAGGGAATTTTTATTCCCCTTAATAACAAGTTAGCACTACATAATAATCGAGGAACGGATGCTCACATTCTTGCAAGCAATTAATGATTCAGAAAAATACCTACAGCGCCATGCACTGCTGGGTAATGGTTTTAGTATTTCATGTCGGCCAGACATATTTGTTTACGGAAAATTGTTTGAGCGTGCTGATTTTAGTGATCTTTCCTCCTCCGCAAAACTAGCGTTTGAAGCACTGGGCACTCAGGACTTCGAAAAGGTTATAAAAGTATTGCGAGATGCCAGTGTTGTTCTTACCGCATATAAAGGTAGCCTGAATTCTCTTATCCAGCAGCTAAAAGAAGATGCTGACGGACTAAGGGAGGTTTTAGTTCAAGCTATCGCTTCTAGCCATCCCGAGTGGCCTGGTGAAATATCTGATGTTGAATATATGTTCTGCCAAAATTTCTTAAAAAACTTCAAGAACGTATACACGTTAAATTATGACCTGCTTCTTTATTGGGCAGTTATGCACGATGACGAGGATGAAAATAAAATAAAATCAGATGATGGGTTTCGCACTCCCGAAGATAATTTTGATTCCGAATATGTCGTTTGGGAGGCAGGAACAAGTAGATCTCAAAATATTTGGTATTTACATGGTGCACTCCACGTATTTGATGCGGGCACAGAAATTCAGAAATATACTTGGGTAAATACTGGTCAGCGACTTATTGAACAAATAAGGGATGCACTGGAAAGAGACTATTTCCCGCTATTTGTTGCAGAGGGTACAAGTGAGGAAAAGCTTGAACGAATAATGCATAGTGAGTACCTAGCAAAGGGGAAGCGTAGCTTTTCAAGTATAGGTGGTGCCTTATTTATACATGGTCATTCATTAGCTACTAATGATGAGCACTTTCTAAAAACAATAGAGAAAGGAAAAATAAAGCATTTATATGTCGGGTTATTCGGTGATGAGAATAGTCCAAATAACAAAGCCATCAAAGCGAGAGCGCTACTTATCGCTTCTAACAGAGCAAAGAAAAAACTGTTAAATGTGTCGTTTTATGATTCAGCATCAGCTAAAGTTTGGGGGTAAAAGTGCTAACAAGTTACTGCATCGGACGTGGTAGACTTGTCACCTTTTTTTGAAAAAATACTCAAAAAAGTCGCCAAATTCACCACGCCGCTGAGCAAGGCGTTAGGTGCCTAGGTGTAATCCATAGAAATAGGCTCTACTATAAAGATCATCAAGAATAAAATTCATTCAAAATCAGAACCGTATTTAAAACTTTGGAAGTTGTATAAGTAAATGAAGAAATCAATAGAACCAAACATTGCAGAGTTGGCTAACGGCTGGCTCAAATCATTCAATCTACCTTACAAGCTTGAACAAGAATCTTTAAATCAAGGAATAGACAACGCTTTAAACGACTACTTCTCTAAAAGTGGAGGCAAGGGAGGAAATCGGCCCGACACAAAACTTTTACTGCAAGATAAGCAGCTTAATTACTTCCCTATTTTAATTGAATATAAAGGCTATAAAGATAAGCTGATAAAGCTTAACGCTGACGGTCAAGTCGATAACCTAACCACCAAAAACGAACCTAATTTTAAAACCATCAAGGACTTCGCGGTAAACGGGGCTGTGCATTATGCCAATGCTGTGCTTCATCACACCAGCTACACTGATATTATCGCTATTGGGGTCACTGGGTACAAAGATGATTCGGGGGGTTTGCAGCATGAAATTGGTGTTTATTACGTCTCTAAGGACAACTTAGGTGCAGGCCAAAAAGTTGATGATTACGCAGACTTATCATTTTTATCTGATAAACACTTTGATGATTTTGTTGAAAAAGTAAAATCACTCAGTCTTACTGAAGAGGAGTTGGATAAGCTTAAAACTCAACGTGAAAAAGAAATAGATGTTAGCTTACGGAAGCTTAACCATGACATTTACCAAAACGAAAGAGGGTTAGGTGAAAATGATCGTGTTTACCTTGTCGCAGCATCTATAATTGCAACGATTGGTATTCCAAATGAAGTACCTCCCCTTGAAAAGTCAGAGCTAAAATCTCAAAGTTATAAAGGAGGAAGAGATGGAGATATTATCGTTAGCAGAGTAACAGCCTTCTTAGAGAAAAAAGGGCTCCCTCAAGATAAGAAAGATCTAATCATAAGAACCTTATCTAACACTCTACTCACTGAAAACATAAACAAAGTTATAGATGGAGAAAGCCAGCTCAAAAGGATTTTTACAAAAATTGTAGACGACTTAGGAATTTACTACAAAATTGGTTTAACCACCGATTTTACAGGCAAGCTATTCAATGAAATGTACGGTTGGCTTGGCTTTTCACAAGACAAGCTAAATGATGTTGTGCTGACTCCCTCATACATCGCAACTACTCTGGCCAAACTAGCTAGGGTCAATAAAAATTCTTATGTATGGGACTTTGCTACAGGCTCGGCGGGATTGTTGGTTGCAGCTATGAATGAAATGCTTAACGATGCTAAAAACACTATCAGCTCACCTGAAGAATTAGCACTTAAGGAAGCTCAAATCAAGGCTGAACAGTTATTAGGTTTAGAGATGCTTTCAAGTGTTTATATGTTAGCAATTCTCAATATGATTTTGATGGGTGATGGTAGCTCAAACATCTTGAATGAAGACTCTTTAAGCTTTGATGGGAAATATGGTTTCGGAAAAACTAACGAAAATTTCCCAGCTGATGCTTTTATTTTAAACCCTCCGTACTCTGCCAATGGCAATGGAATGAACTTTGTTGAAAAAGCACTGGGAATGATGAATAAAGGTTATGCAGCTATTATTATTCAAAACTCAGCAGGCTCTGGAAAAGCAACATCTTATAATAAAAAGATTCTTGCAAAGCATACGCTGATAGCAAGCATAAAAATGCCAATTGATATTTTTATTGGGAAATCGAGCGTTCAAACAAACATTTATGTGTTTAGAGTAAAAGACAAACACCAAAGAGACGAAGTGGTGAAATTTATTGACTTCTCAAATGATGGATATGCTCGTAGCAATCGCAAAAAGGCAAGCAGTAACTTAAAGGATATTGGTCAAGCAAAAGAACGTTATGAAGAACTGGTCAACTTGGTTCGATTTGGCAAAAGTAAGCTGAAAATTATTACTGAGCAAGAGTATTACGAAGGACATATTGACCCTACAAATGGTGACGACTGGAATCAATCCGCACCTATAGACACTAAACCATCTATTCAAGATTTTGAGAAAACCTTAAGCGATTATTTAGCCTGGGAAGTGAGTAATATTCTAAAAAATCAAGGAGAAATCTTGGGAAAGTAAAAACCCCACTTAACAAGAGATTGAGCGAAGTTGAGTGGGGTGAGTTTAATTTAGAGGATCTATTTGGGAAAGCAACACGTGGGAGACGTTTAAAAAGTACAGATAGAATACCAGGAAATCTTCCATTTGTTACCGCAGGTGAAGCTGATGAAGGTGTATCAGCTTTTATCGATAATGATGTCGAAGTTTTTAGTGAAAATACTATAACAATAGATATGTTCGGTTCTGCTAAATACAGAAATTATAAATATGGAGCAGATGATCACATTGCTGTAGTTCATGCCGAAAAAATACCCGATGGAGCGGTAAAATTCATAACCTCAGCGATTCATAATGCATCTTATACAGGCGAATTTCATTATGGTAGGAATTTCTATGCAAAAGATGCTGATGCGTTAAATATACAACTTCCAGTTAAAGAGAAGCTCCCAGATTTTGATTTTATGAATAGCTTAATATCGGAGCTAGAGGCGGAACTTATGATGGAGCTAGATGCTTATTTGTTAGTTACAGGCTTCAAAGGATATGAATTTACAGAAGAAGAGCAAAAAGCTTTAGATGATTTTGAAAATATTGAGTGGGGTGAATTTAGACTCGAAGCTCTATTTGAAAAAATAAAGACAAAAAAGCTACCTTTCAAAGCGGACGAACTACCAAAGCAGAAAATCGGGGAGTATACACTTCCGTGTCTCACGTCTAGCTTCAAAAACCAAGGGCTAAACTATTTTGTACCTAAAGATGAGGCAACTATTTTAAAGAATGTGATTTCAATCCCTTCAAATAGTGATGTTTATCGAGCTTACTTTCAATCTAATGAATTTACTGTTCTATCAGATGCCTATGCGCTTCATTGGATTTTAAATGGTATTAAACTATCGCCGAATCAGTATTTATTTGTCGTTCAGTGTATTAACAAAGTAACGGATTTACCCATATATTCATATAAAAATAAATTAGGCGGATGGAATGTCGTAAAAAACAAATACATTCAACTACCTATCAAAGGTGATAAACCTGACTACGAAACAATGGAAATAATTATCTCGGCCTTACAAAAATTAGCAATTAAAAAAATTGTGGTTTATCTTGATTCAAAAATAGCAACAAGTTCAGTTGGTTCTCAATCTTGAGTTTTAGAAAAGAAGCACATTACAAGCTAATGCAGCGGACAGCTAAAGCTGCCGCTGATTAGGGTGTTATTGGTAATTTCAATCAATATTATTAATAACGTACAGTTATTGACAGAACTCCAAGTGTTTTAGGCCCAAGATCATAAAGATCTAGAAATTTTCCAGCTGTGAGGGCGAGTGATAACGCGTGTCGATTCGTGTTGAAGTCCAAGAATTCTAGGTGTGCATAGCTCTTCGTATTGATTCGGCTTCAATTCGCCTGTGGTGGTGTCTACATCCTCTTTGTATACAAGCTTAATGGGTCGGTCTTTTCTTAGGCATATAACACCTCCCATGACCTCTTGATAGCCAGACCAGTCGGAAGTGTCTGCTGCTTGTCTTGCTTTTTCAATAACGGTTTTTGTTTCAGCTAGGGCTCCGAGTCGGCGTAGCTCTCTCCAAATACTGACCTGAGCACCACCAATTTGTTGAAACTGTCTAATGGCCCATATTGAAGCCCATGTTTCGACTCGTTCAGCGGCGATTATTGGGTTTTCTCCGTAAACGCCTTCGTCTAAGTCTTTTCCATCAATATTCTTTGAAATGTATTTAGCGATGTAGCCAGTAGCACTTCCTTTGTTAGGGTCTATTTCAACAATTTCAAAACGGTGTTCAGCGGCTCCCTTTTCATCACCATCTTCTTCAAAGCAATAATGCGTCATGATTGAAAGCAGTTTGGCTTTGTTTTCAGGTTCTACAAAAAGTAGTAAATGCCAATGTGGGGTTCCGTCGTGGTGAGGTTCGGAGATTCTAAAGCCATAAGGCAATATGTTCTCTCTTTTGAAAGCAGCTCTAGTTCGTGACCAAGTGCGGCTGAGATACTGTTGGCCTTCAATGGGTCTAGCGCCATTCCAGTTTGGAGAAGGATCGCCACTTTGACTATAAGCGCGATGATATTTAGAAGGGCAGGTCATCGTTAGAAATAATGAGATATGGTTTGATTGTTTTGCGTAATCCTCAAACCCTCGGCATCTGACCATGAGTTCAGATTTTCGTATATAAGGGTTTGAAACACTCGTCTCTTTAAGTTCGTTTAGATTGAATTGTTCGTCTAGCTCGTTAGTTGCGACCATTTTTTCTAGGTATTCTTGCTGCTGCTTTTTTTGTTTCTTACGACGAAAAACATTTAAGTTGCTAGCGTAAATTTCTTTAGTCTTGCTTATAAGATTAATTGCCCTAGCTACCGTTTCAATATCGCGATTTTGAACCTTTCTAAGGTTCCTTAGCCACCATAAAGAATCTCGAGATCTTCTTATAAGGGATTTATGGTCATTATCGGTTGGATTTTCTTTAAGAAAAGAAGGCTCAATTCCATGCTTACGAATGTAGGCAAGAATTCTCTTATAAGGCATTGCTAAGTTCTTTGGGTCTTTCGATTTTGCCAGCAGCCATAACTCAGTACACTTTTTTTCTTTTAAAGAAGAAAGTGTTTTCAAGTCTGATTCATCTAAATTTAATGAATAGGTATTTAAACGGTGAACAATGCTCGAACTGATGGTCTCTTCAATTTCAAGTAAATAAAGGTTAGCCTCTTTGCGACTTTTTTTAGTCACTATGTACTCATAACTTCGCATGACTTTTTGTTTAAAGACGTTTGGCAGTAGTAGCAGTTTTTCTTTAACAAACTCTCTATCGTGTGGGTGAATAAAAGACTCATCCATGGATATTCTCCAAAAAATCTAATCCCATTGGATTAATGGAGAGAATGGCCCATCGAATACCATAGAAATATTTTTCAGTAAGATTTAAATAACCATCACGCAATAAATTTAAGATGGCTCGATGGTTTGTTTTGAAAGGAGGGGGCATTGAATAAACCATTTCCCCTAATTGGTTTGATACTTCGGTACAAAAGTGGATTGAATGCCCTTCTTTTATCCATTGAAGATAGTTGATTTGAGTGGGGGTGGGTTTATGTGACATTAGCTAGCCCCTGTGACAGAAACTTCTGATGTTGAGTACCTTACTTGCTGATCAATATAGCTATCTAGATCGGAGACTCTATACCGAACGGCTCTACTGCCAATCTTAATAAAAGGGATCCGTGCACCCGCCCATCGGTCACGTTCTAAGAATGCTTTGCTAACACAAAGATATTTTGCTGCTAATGTTGTTGATAATAATTCGTTCATAGTCTTGCTCCTCTGTTTGATAAGTGAGGGCAAGAATAGACTGGTTAGTTCTTGTTACAAAGGCTTCAAGTCCTTGAAGCATGCTTGAAGGGGTTGAAGCATGCCTGAGGTATTTGAATAATCAAAGCCCTAAGTTTTTGTACTTTCCATATTTATAGTTACCGATCCATTTTGCTATGGTTTCTTGAATTTGCTCTGGTTCGCTTGTTAGAATTTTAGTGATTTGATTTTTTAAGCTTTCTTCTTTTAATAACAACTTTGCAGCTTGCTTGTTACTTAAATTTGGATTTTGATAGCGAGGTGTATCTCGATAAAAAGTAAGCACAATAACTTTTAAGGCCTCAAAGGGGTGTGCTCTTGTATTCCCTCCAGCTTTACCGCTCTTCCGAGAATCATTTTTGTTGAGTTCTGCCGTCTCGTTATAAAATTCAGCAATGCATACGGCCTCCATTGCCTCCATTGGGTATGAGTGGTCTATAGATTGATCAGGGAAATTATCTGGGTGTAATGCCTCTAATATTGTCACTAATGAAAGAGTGGCGAAGTAGTCTGTCCATGTTGCATTGGGGAGGTTTTCTTGGTTAGTTATATCGAATGCTTCTGAATAACTCTTCAGAGATTTCACGCGGTCGTGAAAAGCTTCACCTTCAATATCAGTTTTTTTATTAATATGCTCAAACAGAATTTTATCGCCCTCTTTTAACATCCAGTCTAGGGATTCAATAATGTAATTTATCTGACCCCGTGAGCGTTTTTTTAAAAGTTTTCGTGCTCTACTGAGTTGATCACCAAAAGCTAAAGAATAGTTATCTGGCAGTGAATCATCAAAAAAATCAAAGTCTTCGTTGTAAGAATAGAGTGTGTGAAAGAAGTTCATTTGGTAGGTTGGGCCAGCTGGATTTTTATTTTGTATGCTTTTAGGGCATCACTAACTATTTTATGTCGCTTAGAGCCCTTGTATCCACAAACCATAGATAGAAGCCCAAAAGTTAGTGACAGAGCCATATTGAGAAAAGATATTGGTGGCACAAGTAAATAAATAATAAAGGTAAGGAAAAAGACGAGATCAAAAAAGTATGCATTCATGGATGCTAAGGTTAGAAGAGTTTCATTTGATGCTAGTTCATCAATACGGTCTTGCCTTTTAACCTGCTTTTCTTTGTGTTTTTCTTTGAGGGGTTTGAATAACTTCTCGGTGAAGGGTCCAAGATATGGGGACATGTAGCCAGCTAGTAAAGAACTAATGATACCCAGAAAGATTGTCATAAATGCAATATTGAAAGTCATTATCATTCCTTTGATTGGTGTTGACTACTCTCGTTAAGAATAAGAGCAGAGTATATGTAATCTGTAATCCTCTGCATTGGTTTTCTTAGTCGTTCTACATCGCTAATTATATAACCAGCCGTGACGTCACGTGGGTCTTTATGATTCAATAATTGCTTTAGGGCGTAAGCAGGAATATCTAGGCTGTCGGCAATGGTGATGAACGTTCTCCGTAAGTCATGCAGCGTAAAGGTAACGCCGGATAGCTCGATAACGCGAAGAGTGGACTTTCTTGGGTCTGTTATATGCCCTTGTTTAGAATCACTGGGGAAGACGAAGTTGCTTTCTTTGTATTGGAATCTTCGTCTAAGTAACTGTTCTAAGTAGTCAGAAAGTGGCAATGTATGAGAAACACCGTTTTTTGTATCGGGAATGGTAAATGTAAGATCATCAAAGTCCACTTGATCCCATTGCAGTTGAGCGGCTTCTGTTTTTCTTAGACCTGTAAATAATATAAAGTAAATATAGTCTCTGGTTGAATCATTGTTCAGCCGTAGCGTGGCTTTGTACCATGATGCTAACTGATGAGGTTTGATGATGCTTTGTCGAGCTTCAATTTTGAACCATGCTCTATTTTGACTTAGCCGTTCGACGGGGTTAAATAAAATAATAGGGTTGCCTTTTGCGTCTTCAAATTTATGTCTTGCATGATTGATGATAGCCCGAAGTACCCGCATAGAGTTGTTTGCTCGAGCTTTGCTTTTTTTGCCACGTTCACGGTGCCGATTCTCAACCATGTCTTTAGTAATGTCAGTAATGGGTCTTAACTGCCAATCTTCAAAGGCCCATTTCATAACCTTTTGGTAGTCATGAATAGTGTTCGGCTTGAGGTCTTTTCTAGTATTTAGGTAATCGTTAAACGTGTCAATTAGGGATAATGATCTGACATTTTGTTCTTTTTTTTCTGCAATGGGATCTATTCCTGTAGCAACTTTTCCAAGAAATTTCATAGCCTCTTTTTTAGCCTGTTCTACAGTTAGGTTTCCATATCGGCCTAAGGTGATTCGTTTTACTTTTCCATTAATGCGTTTTTCAACAATAAAAGACTTTGCGCCGCCACTAGTGACACGAAGGGCAAAGCCAGAAATGGCGCTGTCCCGATAAAATACCTGTGCAGATGATCCAGCCTTCGAAGGGGCTGGGATCTCAACTTTGTCGACAAATGATTTGCTAATACGCATGTACAGTCCTTGTTTTAATATTTAAAAAAATCGGCCTTTTTGGGAATATAAATAAAGTGCTACTTTATCAGCGTGAGTAGCCTTTTTATTTATCATGTAGACACTATGTAGACACTTTATATCAAATAACAGCCCTTTTGTGCAAATAATGTCATACAAGAAGGTGCTTATATTTAACTTAAGTAGATGATATTAAAAGAATCTAAAAGATATTAAAATATAGGACGTATTGACTCATAATCCATTTGTCCAAGGTTCAAGTCCTTGTAGGCCCACCACTATAAAAAGCCCAAATCCTCACAATAGAGGATTGGGCTTTTTTATTGCATTGAGCTCTACGGTAGAAAGGACGTGTTGGTTTTACTCTGTTGTCATCTAAATGACATGTCGCCTAAAACTAACAGACCTACTTTAGTTATACTCGACGTGGGTTAGTTCTGTTCCTTTAGCTAACGATGTTTTCCGAGTCATGGGGATGGGTTCGCCAGCTATTCGCATTGCTCCAACTTGCATAATCATTTCACTTAAAGGTTTTGAATGAGGACGCTCGCTAATCTTATCGAACCATTGTTTAACATTAGGATGTTTTTGCCAATCCTCATTACCTAGAATTTCGCCTGCAACATGGGAAACCAGTTCGTGATATGCGAGTAAATCTGCAAAACTAATCTTATCGCCACAAAGGTAACTGTTGTTGGTTAGCCAACGTTCTAAATAATTAAGCGAATCATCGAGAATGTAGCGGCCTTTTGCAATTTCTTTAGAGTAGTCGCGTTTACCCCAAATGCATTCTGCAAAATGTGAATAGAAAAAAGCCCCCGCGCCACGACGAAGGTATGATGTGTGCCAATGGCAATATTGTTGGATGATGGCTTTTTGTTGAGCGGTTGCTCCAAACCAATGACTTGGCATGTCGAATTTTTCATTTAGGTAGAAGGCAATTGCAGAGCTTTCCCAAATAACAAAGTCGCCGTCACATAAAATGGGTACTTGTCCGGTCGGGTTATACTTTTCTTTAAAGCTTGGCAATTCATTGTCGCCGTCTAATAGGTTAACAATTTCTTCTTCAAATGGGATGTCAACTTCGAGCAGCAGTTGATTAATGGCACGGCAGGGTTGTGACGTGGGGTGGTGAAGATAACGTAATGTTGAGTTCATAATGCATGTCCTGTTTTTAGTTAAGGCAGATAATCACTATTCATCGCTGAGGTCTTATAAATAAACGGTCTCTTTTACCTAAGACCATTGTTGTTCTTAATTTCTTTCAATACTAATTTAGGGCCGGACTGTTCAAATTATTATGTTGTAGCAGATGAGTAAATAAACCCCCCAGCACTTTTGCGGAGGTTTTTATTTTGGGTTGGGGAAATGTTTAGCTCGTTAATTGCTCAGAAGCCAATTGGGTGCCTTTAACCCGTGCTGCAATTTTGGAAAAGGCCGTTTTACGGTTTGTCGCCACGTCATCACAAAAAGGTGAGAAACCACAGTCATCTGTCGTGCCTAATTGGCTGAGAGGAATGTATTTTGCAGCTGTTAAAACACGGTTTTTTACCATTTCAGCAGATTCAATTTCCTCATTAATGACATCTATAACACTGATGAAAATACGTTGATTAGGCTTTAAGTTTTCACTGATAATCTTAAACTCTCTTTCTGGATTTTTTTCACTGGCCATTTGCATGTAAAAATTGTCCGCGTTTAAAGTTAAAAGCATTGGAATTAACTCTCCATAGTCAACATCTGCACTGTGTGTTGAATCGTGGCCTGCTCTGGAGCAGGTGTGAAAGCCAATGTTTTTTTACGTTCTTCATCAGAAAAATGAGACATCACTTTATTATGAAGAGCGATAAATTGCTGTACAAAACCTTTTGAAGGGTCAAGCTTCAACTCCCTGTCTTGGGGGCTGAGGCTTTTTGTTGCCATGTCGAATAAACCAAACCAGCTATGATTAGACGCTAAATATGTCACCTTACTACCGGAGTACGGTTGAAAATAAGGGTGTTTGATTTTATTCTATTGTAGAGAGAGATTGTAAGGGAGCTTAAATGATTTATCCGTTGTTGATGATGTTGTTCTTGGTGTTAATTTTGTTTGGTCTACTATTTGTTGTCAGAATGTCAGCCTTGTACACAAAGAGAGTTGATTTGAAATACTTTGAGGTTTTCGAGGGCGCCAAACCCCCTTCATACTTAACTAAAGTAACCAATAACCTGAATAATGTATTCGAAGTGCCGCCTCTGTTTTATATGGCGGCTACGTTGGTGATGGTGTTAAACCTAGAAACAGACAGCATTATCTTTAATGCATGGGGTTTTGTTATTACCCGTTATATTCATTCATTTATCCACATTACCCTTAACAATTATTTGATGCGAGGAGGGGTTTTCACGGTATCTATTTATTTTTTGGTCATTCTTTGGTGGGACATCGTAGAGAAACTATAAGAAAACCTGCAAAAGAACACGAGTGTGTAGATAACATTGTGTTGTTTATGGCTAAGCAGGGGGCTTATAAATTTCCAAAGCAGGGTTTAGCGCTAAACTCCCTTGGTTTTGAGGGGGAAGTAGAAGCATTAAATTACCAATTATTAACTATACTTTAAGTAATACAAAGCCAGAATAGATCACGTTTCATACGATGGCTAATAAATTAAAGGAAATATGAATGAAGAAAATGAACGTAAAGAAAATTCTCAGCATTTTTTTAATGCTGCTTTCAGGCTCTGTCCTAGCAGAATTATCACCCTCTGATTATTACGAAGATGCGGTTAAACGCCTTAATAATAAGGATGCAAAAGGGGCCATTATTCAGCTTAAAAATGCAATTAAACAGTCGCCAAATATGTTGTCGGCGCACGTGTTACTTGGAAAAGCTTATTTGCAAAATGGAGAAGCGGGTAATGCACAAAATGAGCTAGAAAAGGCAAACGAACTTGGGGCCGATGGTTCTATAACGTTCATTGATTTGGCCAAAGCGTATTTGATGCAGGCCAAATATCACGCACTTATTAAAAAT
Source organism: Piscirickettsiaceae bacterium (assembly GCA_002401365.1). Lineage (GTDB taxonomy): Bacteria > Pseudomonadota > Gammaproteobacteria > Methylococcales > Cycloclasticaceae > Cycloclasticus. The sequence continues at coordinate 12,580 of NVSW01000006.1, forward strand.
GTAACTGATAATGAATTATCAGGGAAAATTCAATCAGACGTATTAGTTTATAGAGGTACGGCGTATTTAGAATTAGGCCAATTACGTTTAGCAAAAGAAGCCATATCAAAGGCGTTGTCTGTAGATTCTACTAACGGTAGGGCAATATCTGTAAGAGCGTTAATGCTATTACGGGACGGAAAGTTTAAGCGCGCAGAAAAAGCTATCGTAGAGGGGCTAAAACTGGACGATAAAAGTGCTGATGTATGGAATGTGAAGGCGTCTATTAGCCATAGTATGGGTCAATTGGAACAAGCGTTGGTTGAATATGGCCAGGTTTTGGCGATTGAAGAAAAGCACTTAGATGCCCGTTTGGCAAGAATAGGTATTTATCTAGATTTAGTTAAAGATAGTTTGGCTAGGCAAGATGTTGATTACCTACGCAATGAATACAAATATGAGCCTCGTTCAGCCTACTTGGAATCGATTATCTTCAAACGCGAATTAAAACCTGCTGAAGCGTTGGTGGCATTAAAAGAATCAGCAGATATGTTAAGGAGCATGGAGCCTAAAATTATTAATGATAGCCGTACCTTAAATATGTTGGCCGGCTTGGTTTTTTTTGATGTAAAAGATTTTGAGCAAGCGAAAACATACCTCGAGCCCCTTATAAAAAAATACCCTAATCAACTAGGGGCTAGAAAAATATTAGCATCAATATTTTTTGAAGAAAAAAAATATCAAAAATCTATAGATACACTGACCCCAACATTGGTTGAGTCCTCACAAGATTTGGCTGCTACATCGTTATTAAGCGCTGCATACTTAAGAAATGGCCAAGCTGAATTAGGCACACGGTTATTAGAAAAAATACTGCATAACACGGCCGAAAAATCTCCTTTAAGGGTAAACTTGGCTATCGGCTATAACGAATTAGGCCAGCAGAATAAAGCATTGGCGGAGCTTCAATCTATTTATAAAGAATCGCCTACGCAACGAGTTGGAACCATGTTGGCACTAATGCATCACCAGCGAGGCGAAGCCAAAAAAGCGTTAATTATTGCAGATGAATTGGTTGAGAAAGAGCCTGATAACTTGGGCTTGTTGCATTTATTAGGCACCATTCAGGCGTCTTTAGGCCAGTTTGATAAAGCAAAAAGTCAGTTTACAAAAATGGCTAAAATTGAAGGTGGTAAAACAGCGTCTGAGTTAAACCTTGGCAAATTGGAACTTGCACAAGGGCAGAACGAGAAAGCAAGAACGCGTTACGCAGCCTTATTAAACGCAGAGCCTAGTAATGTAGACGTGCTTAACGAAATGGCCCGTTTAGAGGATATAGCGGGCAACAACGAACAAAGAGCGCGCTGGTTAGAAAAAATCCGTTCATTAAGACTAAAAGACTGGCGTGTGCGTTTGGCGTTGGCAAATTTATACGCTGAACAAAAATCTTACACAGCGTCGCTGGAGGCGGTGTTAGAAGCAAAAAAAATAGCACCCAAAAACTTACTTATTCTACAAACGGTGGCAGCTAACTATTTAGCCTTGGGTAAGCGAGATGACGCTAAATACACATACGGGCAAATGCGCAGCATTGCCTTAGATGCTTCAGATACAGATGCACTGTATAACATTGCTAGACAACAGGCGAATATGGGGCGGCTACAAGATGCCGTAGAAACACTGAGTATTGCGTTGGAATACAAGCCGAATAATGTGCAGATACAAACTAGGTTAGCGGAGTTATGGCTTAGAACAAATAAACATGAGTTAGCGAAAAATTTGATTGATAATATGCGAACAGCACGGCCTAAAGGCTCAGAAGGGCATAGGCTATTGGGTGATTTATTGGTTAACCAAGGAAAAGCTAGTCAATCGATTAAGCATTACAAAAAAGCTTTAATATTAGCAAAAACGAGTGATAATGCCTTGGCGCTTAGCTTGGCTTTAAGTGGGCTGGATAAGGAAAGTCAGGCAATCGGTATCTTAGAGAAGGCCAAACGTGCTAAGTATGCAGATGGACGTGTCTCCGTCGCCTTAACCGAGCTGTATATGAAGCAAGGGCATTTTAAGAAAGCGGCTAATGAGCTAGAGGGTTTGTTGAAGCAATCGCCCAACGACCCGTTTATATTAAATAATTTAGCCAATGTATATGATTTGTTGAACGATAAAAGGGCCTTAGGGTTAGCTAAAAAAGCGTATAGCATAGCGCCTACCAGTGCAGATATTAATGATACGTATGGCTGGCAGCTAACGAAAGCAGGTCAGTTTGAGAAGGCGTTGCCTTACTTACGGGAGGCACATAATAGAAACAGTAGTAATTTAGACGTAAGGTTTCATATTGCCAAAACATTGGCAGAGTTGAAGCGAAATAAAGAAGCGTTAAATGAGCTGAAAGAGCTGCTGCGAGATAATCAGGGCTTTGTCAGTAAAGACGAGGCGTTAATGTTGGAAAAAGAATTATTAAAACGCTGAATGGTGGTTACACTTTTTTATTAGTAGCCATAAAAAAGCCCTGCATGGCAGGGCTTTTCGTTAAGTAAGAATAAACTTACACTTTTTTTCGTCTATTAGCCCAGCCCATACCTAAAAGAGCAATAGCCAATAAAGGTAGCGTGTTAGGTGATGGGACGCCTGTTGATGGCGGGGTGACAGTTTTGCCATAAACTTTCTTTAATTTGAAATAATCATTTCCAACCCAAGCTGAGCCAAAACCAAAAGCGGTATTAGCGGCGGCAACTAGCCAGTAACTTGACGTTAGCATGCCAGTATTAATGTCATTAGCTGTCCGGCCAGTATTAGTATTACTACTGTCTATATAGCCACCGTTGTAGTATACATCACTGACAAGTTCCCAGCCGTTGCTTTGCAAGGTGCCGTAAGAGTTGCTGGCGAGATTAGGACCGCCTGCACCGGTGTAACGCAATAAAGAAAAATCTGCATCACCACTTACGTAACCCATGTATATACTAGTTAGAGCGATACTTTGGCTAAAAGAAAAAAGGATGGATTCTTTTCTGCCATCGTTATCAGTCGCGTGGTTTGGGGCTGATTCGCCAATTCCGCTGGGTGATACGCCTAGGCCACCATTAAATTGATTAAGATTTGCACTTTGAAGGTTGCCAGCGCCACCATTACTCGCTGTGCTGCTTGAAGCCCAAGCGCTTGCCGTTGCGGTAATAGAAGTTCCATTAGGCGTTCCAGTGCTTGCAGGGCTGTTGTTAAATTTCCAACTAAAAGCGGCATGCGCAGGCGCTGTTAATGCCAATAGCATCACGCCAGTTGATAATGAAAGAAACGTTGTTTTAATATTCATAAGTAATATTCCAGTACAGATATCGATAGTATATTTAAACAAAGCAATTATTAAGCCAATTATAAAACTTAGTTTAAAATCAAATAGTTATTAAAAACACGGTAGTGTATGAAACCCATAAGTGTAAAATTTACTGACAGTTATGGTTGCTTGCCGGTTAGATAGGCTATAAATCGGTCGGTGGGCAAGGGTTTGCTAAATAAGTAACCTTGAAATTGGTTGCAACCAAATTGTTTGAGGATAGCAACTTGGCGGTCGGTTTCGGTTCCTTCGGCGATAATGTTTAACCCTAACCCTTGTGCCATAATGATTACGCCCTTCACTATTGCAATATCGTTTTTGTGTACGGAGATGCCTTGGGTAAAGGACTGGTCTATTTTCAGTTGATCAAACGGTAGCTGCTTAAGGTATGAAAGTGATGAATAACCCGTGCCAAAGTCATCGATAGACAGATAGAAACCGTTCATTTTTAAAGCATTCATTACCTCTAACGCGGGCTCCATTTGTTTGATGAAGACAGACTCAGTTATTTCAAGCATTAAACGCTCTGGTTCAATATTGTGACGTTGCAGTGTTGCAATAAGGGTTACAACAAAATCTGTTTGTAAAAACTGTTTTGCACTGATATTAACTGCAATATGAGGTAAATGGAGGTTTTTTGTATCCAGTAAATTAATCATTTCGCAGGTTGTATCGATAACCCACTGTCCAATGGGCATAATGAGCCCTGTTTCTTCTGCCATGGGTATAAAATCATTCGGTGGCACCATGCCTAGGTCTGGGCTGTTCCAGCGAAGTAATGCCTCGGCGCCTATAATTTTATTGTCACCCGAAAGCTGTGGTTGGAAGTATAAAGAGAGTTCGTTGTTGGCCAAGGCTGTGCGTAAACAGGTTTCGGTTAGCAAGGAGAGATCAGCGCTTTCTTGCATATTTTGCTCGTAAAAACAAAAGGTGTTTCTACCCGCTTCTTTTGCTTGATACATGGCAGTATCGGCTCTTTTTAGGAGTAATTCACTCGACTCATTTTGGCCGTTAAATAAGGTAATGCCGATACTGGTTGAGACGAATAGTTCTTGGTTATCTATGGTGTATGGGGTATTGATAGTATTAATAATTTTTTGCGCAATATTACGGGCTTTGATAAGTGCTTTTGCTTCGCTCTCATCCTGAGCACTAATAAGAATAACAAATTCGTCACCACCTAATCGTGCCGCGGTATCGGTGTCTCTGAGTAAAGACTGTAGTTTAATAGCAGTTTGAACCAATAAATCATCGCCTGCAGAATGGCCCAAGGAGTCGTTGATTTGTTTGAATCGATCGAGGTCTAAAAATAACAATAACCCCGTACGATGATACCGTTTGGCGATAGATAACTCATGTTCTAGACGTTGATGCAGTAGGCGCCGGTTGGGGAGTTCTGTTAAGTGGTCAAAATATGCGAGTTGCTCCACTTCTTTTTCAGCAAGTTTATCTTTAGTTATATCTGAGAAAAAGGCAACATAATGGGTCGTTTCATCATTTTTGTCTTTAACCGTCGTAATAGTGTGTTTGGTAAGAAAGACATGGCCGTCCTTGGAGCGGTTCCAAATTTCTCCTGACCACTTGCCGTCATTTTTTATTGCATCCCAGTATTCTTTTTGGAATGACTCGTCGAGTTGTTCTTCTTGTAAAAATGATATGGGTTTGAGTTGTACATCGGTTTCTGTGTAACCAATAATATTGGTGAACGCTTCATTAACACGGATGATGAGGCCTTCTTTATTAACAACGATGATGGCGTCATGAGACTGAAATGCGGTGGCCGATATGGTTAATGCTTCTTCATTTTTCTTTAGTGTCTGGGTTATTTCCTTTAAACGAAGTGCTAACGGTAGTAATAAGGCGATAATGAGTATCAAAATGGTGGCGATACAAACGATTGTGGTTAATAAAGAAGCCCCTAAACCTGTGTTAGCGGTTACGGTGGTTAGGGAAAGAGTATATACAACTGCTTTCATCGCGGTAAAGTGCATACCGGATACAGCAACACCCATTACCATAGCGCTTAAAACTTGTGATTTATTTAAAAACTGATACGCATCGTGGTTGGTAGCATGAAATTTAATTCTTAAAGCAAGTGTTGCTAAAACCACCGCGACAATGATGGATAAAACAAAAATGGGGGTGATGTAACTCATGCCGGCATTCATTTCCATGGCCGCCATGCCGGTATAATGCATCGCACCAACACCGCCGCCCAGAATGAAACCGCATAATAAGAGCTTTGATTTGCTATAGGCTTTATGGGTCATTAACCACAATACAGCGCTACTAGCCAGAAAGGCAGGAATAATCGAAAGCAGTGTTAACCTTAGGTCATACGTGATTGCTACAGGAAGTATTAGGGCTAATGAGCCGATAAAATGCATGGACCAAATACCAATGCCCATCGCTATAGCGCCAAATATCGTCCATAAAATTTCATGAAAACGATGACGGCTCGAATAGATGCGCTCAGATACTCCAAACGCGGTATAGGAACCAATGATAGCAATTACTACCGACAATACGATTAAATAATAATCGTATTGTTTGGTTAATATATCCTCAGGAATGGATTGAAGGCTAATAAAGTTCATTTAGTATGCTGTTTGCACTGTTCTAATTATTAATTTAAGTGTAGTCAAAAAAATTATAAATACACGAGTAATAGAGACTTTTCAGGCTTTATTTCAAGGTTATAAAATAAGCCTAAGTATCTGAGTGGTATGTTATTGTTTGATAAACTAAGCAGGCATGACTGGATATTTATAGATGATGAGAAATAAAGTTTTTTGGATTATTCTGATATTCTTGCTAGCAGGGCTAGCTGTTTATCTGTTTAAGTCGGAAACCCCAATTAAGGTCCGTTTGACAACTGTTAGCAAAGGGCAGGTGGATTTAACTGTATCCAATACACGTGCAGGCACCATAAAGGCCTGTAACCGTTCACGGTTATCGTTGCCTATTGGTGGCCAGATTGCGGCGCTATTTATTACCGAGGGTGACCACGTTAAAAAAGACCAAGTTCTAATTCGGCTGTGGAATAAAGACCAACAGGCTCGCTATGCAGAAGCAAAGGCAAACGTGGTGGTTACTCAACTTGCGGCAATAGAAAGTTGTCGTTTGGCAGCGTTAAATAGTCGTGAGCAAAAACGGTTAGCGGGTTTGGCAGCTAAAAAGCTAGTGTCGGTCGAGCGGTTGGATACAGCAACGACGCAAATGGCTATTTCTGCGGCGAGCTGTAAAAAAGCAAAGGCAACTATTAATAGCGCTAAGGCCGCGCTTCAGTTACAGGCGGCAATGTTAGAAAAAACAGAATTAACCGCGCCATTTGCAGGTGTTATCGCGGAAATTAATGGTGAAGTTGGCGAATATATTACGCCATCGCCTTCGGGTGTGGCGACGCCTCCAGCGGTTGATTTAATAGCAGATGGTTGCTTGTATGTTAGCGCGCCAGTGGATGAGGTGGAGGCGGCGAAAATTCAGCAAGGAATGGCGGTTAACGTGACGCTAGATGCATTTCGTGGAGAAACCATGGCCGGAGAGGTGACGCGAATTGCGCCGTATGTGAAGGAGCTGGAAAAGCAGGCGCGAACGGTAGATATTGATGTTAAATTGCTAGATAAAAGCCAGCAACAGCGGTTATTGATAGGTTACAGCGCTGACATTGACGTTATTATTGAACAACAAACCAATACCCTAAGGCTACCGACAGAAACGGTGATTGATGGTAATAGTGTGCTTTTGTATGAAGTATCTAGTGGCACATTATTGCTGAAAGAATTTACCCCTGGTATTAGCAATTGGCGTTATACCGAAGTTAAAGAAGGTTTGTCTGATGGCGATAGAGTGTTGCTCACTCTTGACGTGGATGGTGCTGTAGACGGGGCATCTGTCACCGTGGAAGAATGATTGAGTTAAATCATTTAGAGAAAACTTTTCAGATAGGCGAGCAAACGGTTCATGCCTTAGACAATGTATCGTTAAATATTTCTAGCGGTGAGTATATTGCGGTAATGGGACCATCTGGCTCTGGAAAGTCCACATTGATGAATATTTTGGGCCTTCTGGATAGAGCCGATTCGGGGCAATATTTGCTGGACGGGGTTAATGTGTCAAATTTAACGGAGGCAGAACGGACGCGTGTGCGCAGTGAGAAAATTGGTTTTGTGTTTCAATCATATCACTTGATTCCGCGATTGACCGCACGTGAGAATATTGAGTTACCAATGGTATTAGCGGGTATTGCAGCCAAGCAACGTACCTTGAAAGTTGACGAAGTATTAGAAAAATTATCATTAGTTGATCGCGCACACCATAGTCCAAACCAGCTGTCAGGCGGGCAACGTCAGCGTGTTGCGATTGGTCGAGCAATTGTGATGAAACCCAGTATTTTGCTGGCAGATGAGCCGACGGGAAACCTCGATTCTAAATCAGGTGCGGAAGTGACACAACTACTCGAGTCGTTAAATGAAGAGGGGATTACGTTAATCGTGGTGACCCATGACAAGGCGATGGGCGATCGAGCAAAGCGTCAATTGCATATGCTAGATGGGCGCATTGCCTAGTTAATATGTATTGGACAGATATTGTTGATTTTGTCGTGCAGGTGCTGAATCGGCAACGTTTTCGCACCCTTGTGTTATGGGTAGCAATAGCAATAGGCGTGGTTGCGGTTAATTTATTAACGGCATTGGGAGAGGGTGCCAAGTCATATGTGGTGGATGAGTTCAGTGTGTTAGGGCGCAATACACTAATAACCTTACCCGGAAAAAAGGAAACTAAAGGCGGCATGCCCCCGCTTACAGGGGAGTCACCGCGCCCGCTTACATTGAAAGATATGCAGGCTGTTTCGAGGTTGTCGGGGGTTAAAGCAGTAGCGCCGTTAGTGCTCGGTAACCTTGAAGTGTCTTACGCAGGCAAACTGCGCGAGGTTCTAACAATGGGCAGTAATCGGGCTTTCTTTGCTATCAGGCATTTAGAGGTTGGGCAAGGGCGAATATTGTCCGACCTTCCTTACAATAAAGGTGAGGCGGTGTGTGTTATTGGTAATAAGTTGAGCCGCGAGTTATTTGCAGGAAAGCCGGCTTTAGGTGAATGGGTTAGGGCAGGGGATAGGCGATTTCGTGTCATAGGCATACTGAAAGAAGGTGGCACCAGTTTTGGTTTTGACATGAATGACGTGATCATTATTCCGGTGGTGAATGCCCAGTCGCTGTTTAACAAAGAGGGCTTGTTTAGATTGTTTACTGAGGTGCGATCCCAACATGAGCTTAATACCGTAAAAGCTAAGATTATTTCACTCATCAAAAAACGTCACGAAGGCGAGGAAGACGTGACGGTTATTTCACAAGATGCAATGCTTAGTTCGGTGCAAAATATCTTAGACACGCTAACCTATGCGGTGACGGGCATTGCTTCAATTAGTATGTTGGTGGCGGGGATATTAATTATGAATATGATGATTATTACCGTTTCACAACGCACCAAAGAAATTGGCCTATTAAAAGCGCTGGGCGCCACCTCAGCAATAGTACGACAGTTGTTTTTATACGAAGCCGGCTTGATTGCCACCGTTGCTGCAATAACAGGATTGCTATTTAGCCACCTCGTATTAGCACTGGCGAATGGTTATTTCGACGATATTCAATTTCACTCCCCTTGGTGGTCGCAGCTCGGCTCGGTACTGTTAGCGGTAGTTTTTGCGTTGTTATTTGCCTGGATACCAGCACAAAGAGCTGCATCGCTAGCACCCGTTGAAGCGTTACAAGGCAAACAGCAAAGGAGTGAAGAATGAACCTACTGGATGGTAGCAAGTGGGTTATTGGTGCAGTAGTTGGTCATCGCTCCAGAAGCTTTCTAACAGCTCTAGGAATGGCGATAGGGATTATGTCGGTCACCCTGTTAACAGCAATTGGTGAAGGGGTTCAGCAGTACGTGCTGGATAACTTCTCCCAATTTGGTGCGCGTATTATCGCCATTAACCCGGGTTTAAAAGAAACTCATGGCTCAGGTGGCTTATTGTCCACTGTAAGGCCACTAACGTTGGCTGATGCAGAGGCTCTAAAGAAATTGCCTGGGGTAGAAAAAGTTGTGCCTGTTGTGCAGGGTTCGGGCTCTATCGAGTATGTAAAGTTACAACGAAGCGGTGTTATATTAGGCGTAGGGCCTGATATGAGTGAAGCTTGGGGGTTTAAAATTTCCTTGGGCCGCTTCTTTTCAGGTAGGGTTAGGCATTCGCGTGCAATAGCAGTGTTGGGCTATACCATGCGTAAAGAATTATTTGGCGATGCCAACCCATTAGGGCAGACAATTCGGGTTGGCGGGCAGCGGTTTAGGGTGATTGGTGCAGTTGAGAAAAAAGGCCAAATGCTAGGTATCGATTTAGATGACGTGGTGTATATTCCTGCACAAAAAGCCTTGCAGATGTTTAATCGTGAGTCGTTAATGGAAATAGATGTCGTATTTTCAGCTAACACAAGTTTAAAGACGGTTGAAAAACGTATTCATAAAACAATGTTCGAGCGACATGGGCGTGAAGATGTCACGTTAACCTCACAAAATGACATGTTAGAGTCGATGGGTAAAATACTTAATATTCTGAAAATATCGGTAGCTGCGCTGGGCGGTATTTCGTTGTTGGTAGGCTCGGTTGGTATCCTCGCCATTATGACGACCACAGTAAGAGAAAGAACCGCAGAAATTGGCCTATTACGGGCGATTGGTGCGGAAAAACACGTTATTCTTCGTTTGTTCTTGAGCGAGGCGGTTGTGTTGGCTATTTTTGGAGGGGCCTTGGGGATTGTTTTGTTGTTAGTAATAACGCTTGCATTCCATATATTTTTACCCGGCCTGCCCATCACTTTTAATGTGTACTTCTTGTTTTTGGCATTATTTGTGTCAGCATTTATAGGCTTGTTAGCAGGTGTTTTGCCTGCAATAAGGGCGTCTAATATGGATCCTATTCAAGCGTTGCATTCAGAATGAGTTAGTTGACTAGTTGACTAGTTGACTTTATGTACTATCTTTATTTATATGAAGATGCATAAATGAAGTATAAAAATAGGTTGCATACGTTTAAGGGGTTTACTCTAATAGAGTTGTTATCCGTCGTTGCTATTATCGGAATATTAGCCAGTTTGGGTCAAGCGGCCTATTATTCCTATGTTGAGAGAACAAGCAATATATTAGTGATAGCAGAGATGTCCACTTTACAAGACAAGATTGATCAATATGTTATTGTACATGGTTCGTTACCGCCTGATTTAAGCGTATTTGGAAGCCCTATGGATCCATGGGGTAACCCTTATCAATATACAAACTTTGAAACAATAAGTGGTAATGGACTTAAGCGAAAAGATCATAGTTTGGTGCCGATTAATACTGACTACGATCTGTTTAGCATGGGCCCAGATGGGCGAAGTAGCCCACCGTTAACGGCCCGACACAGTAGAGACGACATTATTAGAGCGAATAATGGTGCTTTCTTCGGTGTGGCATCGAGTTTTTAATAGGCAGCTTAATGTTTGGTATTAAAGGCGTGGCTCAAAGCAGTAAATTGGCCTATCGAATTTTCATATTATTTGTATTGTCTGCGCTAGTTCCCATTGGAGTGTTGGCAGCGTTTTCACTACAGCAACTGACGTCTCAACAGGTAGAAAGTGTTGAAAAAGAGCTGCGTCAAAAAGCAAAGAATTATGGCCTTTTCTTGAATGACCGGCTTCTTTTGCTTGATGAGAAGCTGTTGATGGAGGTGGAAAGGCTTAATTTTAAAAACAAAAACAGCCAATTCAAGCCAAGTTTAGAGGGGTTTTCTAGCCTAGCCGTTTTTACATTAAAAACTACCACGACTCAAGGCATGCCAATTGCCAATACCCTCAGCACTTCAGATAAAGATAGCTTAATGGCAGGTAATCCTGTGCTATTAGTTCTACAGGAGGCGACGGGATACCACTCAATTTATTTACTGCGAAATATTGTAAATACCACAAAAGTGGTGGCGGCGAAAATAGCAAACAAATATTTCTGGGGTGACATTGAGACATTTGATTTATCAAATCAAATCTGCGTATATGGCAGGGATAATAAAGCTGTTTTTTGCACAGGAAATGAACGACGTCAACAATTAGATAATATAAAAAAGGTGTGGGAAAAGGTATCAACTGGTGTTATCAAAAGTGATGGCGAAGGTATATATGTTTCGTATTGGCGGCTTTTTACCCAGGCAAATTTTAACTATTCTAGTCTATTGGTGACGGTGTCAGTAAAACTTTCAGACGTTACTACGCCGGTAGCTGAATTAACAAATATTTTTATTATTGTGTGCTTTTTGGTATTAGTGATTATTACGCTATTGACCACAATACAAATTCGCCGTTACTTTTACCCACTAGAGGAGTTGATGAAAGGTATTAGGCGGGTATCAAATAATGATTTTAAAACGCCTGTGTTGGTGGACACACAAGATGAGTTTAATCATTTAGCAGACGCGTTTAATTCAATGTCTACTAAGGTATCTAATCAAATTGATTTTTTATCTGCAATTGCGACGATTGACCAACATATTCTTGCCAATAGACCTATCAAAGAATTGTTGTTTAAGATTGTTGGCAAATTAAAAAGTACCATTAATTTTGTTAATGTTGGTTTAGTTGTGATGGACGAAGGCAGTAAAGAAAAAGGGGTGCTATATTGCGAGACTTCTTATGACGCTTCTGTAGAAATATTGCCTGATTTTGCAAATACTTTACAAGTAAATAACCGCGGTCTTGAAATAAAACATACAGACCTACCAAGTTTTCTTTTTGCACTAAAGAACAAGCAGGCATTGATTTTTGTGGTTACCCCTGTGCTGGCCTATAATCGTCTAGAAGCTATGTTGGTATTTAGTTTTGCTAGTGAGGCTCAGGCTAAAACGGTTAACAAGCAGTTAGTCGAATTGGGGGACCGTTTTACAATCGCTTTTGAGAAATTCGCATGGGATAAAAAATTATACAAGCAAGCGCACTATGACCCTTTAACGGGGCTGCCAAATAGGCAATTACTTAATGATAGGTTAGAGCAAGCGATAATTCAGGCTTCGCGAGATAAATTGTATTTCTCATTAATGTTTCTTGATTTGGACCGTTTTAAAGTAATCAATGACTCATTGGGACATTCATCGGGCGATGAGCTTTTAACACTTGTTGCCAAAAGGCTTGTAAATGTTCTACGTGAGGGCGATACCATTGCACGGCAAGGTGGTGATGAGTTCATTATTTTACTGAGCGGGTCTTTATTATCTGATGAGGTTATGCAACGAGCGAGTCATGTGGCGAATAAAATTCTACTAGCCATTACTGAGCCTTATCAAATACAGGAACAGGCAGTTCACATTTCAGCCAGTATAGGCGTTGTTTTATACCCAATTGATGGTGGCGATGGGGAAACCTTGGTTAAGCACGCCGATGCAGCAATGTATCATGCGAAGTCGCTAGGGAAAAATAATTTTCAACTGTACTCTAGCGAATTAAATAGCTTGTCTATTGAGAGCCTAAAGCTTGAATCTGAATTACATGGAGCTCTTGCATTAAATCAATTTGAGCTTTATTACCAACCAAAAGTGGATGCTAAAACAGGGGGTATTTTAGGCGCTGAAGCACTGATTCGCTGGAATCATCCAGTGGACGGAATTGTATCACCCTTCAGATTTATTCCTCTAGCAGAAGAAACAGGGCTGATTAATAAAATTGGTGAATGGACGATTCAAGAGGCTTGCCGGCAAATGAAACAATGGCAAGATGAAGAGCTTAATCGAATTATTGTTAGCGTTAATCTTTCAGTCAAACAGTTTCAACAGAAAGACATTGTTGGAATTGTATCAACTGCATTGTCAAGCAATCGGCTTGAGCCAAGTTTTCTTGATTTGGAGATACTTGAAGGTACCGCGATGGAAGATATGGCAAAGACAGTTCAAATCCTTGAAGAATTCAAATCCTTAGGAGTGAAAATTAGCATTGATGATTATGGTACGGGGTTCTCAACATTGAGTTATATTAAGGAGTTTCCCATTGATAACCTTAAAATTGACATGTCTTTTATTCGCAATATTGTCAATGATAAAGGAGATCAGGCGATTGTTGCATCGACAATATTATTAGCTGAAAAACTAGGCTTGAACGTGGTTGCTGAAGGGGTTGAAGATGAGCATCAATTGGCAATATTACAAGAGATGGGGTGTAATGAAATACAGGGTTATTATTATAGCCCACCAGTTCCTGCTGAAAAATTTGCAAAGTTCCTAAAAGATGGTTTTACGGAAAAGCTTTAAAATTAAGAAAGAAATTTACAACTCAGTAGATTACGTATTAAGCAATGTTAAATACGGTGTTAATCACAAGTTTTCCAACGGTAAATTCGGGGGATGTTGTTCATCATGATTATCAACATTGATATTTTTTTAACGGGCGAATTAATAAAATAATCAATAAAGCAAACGTGACGAGCAGAGGGTGTAGATTACCCCACTGTTGTTGTTCGCCAATTAAATAGCCAGCAAGCGGCGGGGATAGCAGAATCCCCAAACCTTGCCCAGTAATAATGATGCCCATTACTCGGCCAATATCAATGGGCTTGGCAGCCATACGTGGTGCTTGGGCAAAAATGGCGGTAGGAATCATCCCCAGAAAAACTCCAAAGATACCCAGTAACAGCAGGCCAAACCCACTTGTATAGTCAAGGTGAAATAATAGGCTAATGATGATAGTTAATAAAGCAGCAGGGGTGGCCATTAATTGAGAGGGTGAAAAACCTCGGTGAATTAGATAGCCGCTTATTAAGTTACCTGGAATGATGCACATCGGCAAAATACTCGTGATGAAAATAGCATCACTACTGCTTAAACCATAATGACTGACCAAATAGGCGGGGAGGAAGGTAATAAAGCTGAAAAAAATACCAGTAAAACTCATAAAAATGAGTGCAAGAGTAATGGAACCCGTCTTAATAAACGTTGTTGGCTGTTGGTTTTTCTGAGTTGCTGTTTGAAGCGTTAAGGTTGGAATTTTATTGCTCAATAAAATGAGTGGCAAAGCAACGATGGCCGAAGATGCCCATAGCCAATGCCAACTTGAGTAGGCCAATATTGCTGGCGATAGTAAAAATACTAGGACGCTTCCTACTGGCATCCATAATGCCCAAACGCCCATAGATAAGCCCATATCGCTAGGTTTTGACAGGTGAGAAATAAGTGTGGGAGCGGAAACAGAAATAAAAATAATGCCAATACCTTCAATAATGCGGCTGGCGAGAAGTTGGCTGGAGGACTCTATTACTAAGCCAAATGATGAGGCGATGAAAATCAATGCAAGGGCGACTTGCAGTACCTTTTTAGGGCCAACCCGACGTGATAATGAACCAGCAAAAACACCTAATAACACGGTGGCGACTGCAACCGAGGACATTATCCAGCCAATGTGTACAACGGTTAATTGTAGTTCTTGTTTCATAGCGAGCAGAGCGGGGCTGGCTTTGGTAACAGCTATGGCAGCGACTACACCCGTCAAAAAGCTTAGCCAAATACCGGTCCACTGGGTTGTTGATGGCGGCTTCATAAAAATAAAACTAATAAGGTTGTTAAATTGGGCGCGAGAAATATGTAACTTACCGTTCCTAGCGTTAGTGCTGTACAAAACAAGGCCGAATCTAACTTAAAGCGCTCGGCTAGGGCAATACCGACGATTACCGCAGGAGCCGCTGCTGTTATTGCTGTAACCATTTGGATATCACCTTCTAAGCCGATAGGTGTAGAGCTGGTTATCGCAATCATGGGGCTGATTAATAACTTAATCAATAATGCTGGGATGGACAATAATACATAATGGAGGCTGCTTATTTTAAAATTAACACCCACCATCAGTAACAATAACGGAATAGCCGTTAGCCCAACCATTTTTAAGGCCTGGATAATAGTGTCGTGAGGGACCCATTGGAAATAGCGTAAAGATAATGCAATTACAATTGCCCATACCGGGGGCATCAGTAATAGTTCACGGCCTAGATGTCCACCAGCTACGCGGGTGCCATAGTGTGCAGCAACTAGAACCGCAATAATCCATACAAACGGCACGGTTGCTAGTAGGTCATAGATCAGTGGAATACTGGTCATTTGTTCGTTATAAAGTGCCTCAATAGTAGGTACAGCAATACCCATTCCATTACCAAAACTGGCGGCTAAAATTAATGCACCTGCTTGAGCGCGATTAATGTGTTGGCTACGAATGAGTAATGAAAAAATGATGATGCTCAGCCCTAAGCTGAGGCTGATAGTGACGATACCAACAAAAGGAACCTGATATAGCTCTTGTTGTAGAGGTGTGGTGAGCATGATATATAAAATCAATGCTGGCGCCATCAGGTTAACGACTAATGCACTAAGCGTGCTTCTTAGTTGCTGGGTACTAACACCGCCTGGCTCAAAGCGTTGCCAAAGCACTCCAGCAGATAAAACTAATACCATAGGGATTAAATTAGACATATTACGTTATGCTTTACCAGCGATTTGAATTGAAATGGAGGGTGGGTTCGCGCCGCTATGCAACGCCCATATTTGGTCACGTATGTTCAACTCCGTGGCGGTGGTTCGTTGCCGTTGCCTTAATACTTCAAGCCAGGACTCAGACATGTACATTTCAGAAAATAAATGATGATCATTTGCATCGTGAAAAACCTGCCAAAAGTAAGCACCATTTCTTTTACGAATAACGCCCATTTTATTTATTAGGCTCAAAAACTCGTCAACATTCTCTTTAGCAATACGGTATTGAATAGTCACCATCACCGGGCCTTTATCGGCTTCAACTGAATCTTCTGGAATTGTCATCGGCCATTGGGTAGACGTGCTAACGTCCACGGTATCATTCGCTATAGCAAACCGTTGGCTTAACAACAACGATAGCAGTAACCCACACGCAGCAGCACCTAAAGCAACACTAGTATTGTAACTATCAGCAGTCTGCTGCTTCGAGCATCAACAGGTGGTGGTCGATGGCAATGACGGTGTGTCCCTGTTCGACCAGGCGTCTGAAGCAGGAGATTAAAGTTGCAACATCTTCCGGGTGCAGGCCTGCGGTTGGTTCATCGAACAAGTAGAGTTTACTTTTGCCGGAAGATTCACTCAAAAATGAGGCCAGCTTGAGTCGCTGAGCTTCTCCGCCGGAAAGTGTTGCCAGGGATTGCCCTGTCGAAAGATAGCCTAATCCAACTTCGCGTAGCATCTGCAATCGTCTTTGCAGGCTTTGATGATTGTGAAAGAAACTGAACGCTTCATCGATGCTCATGCTAAGTACGTCGTGGATGTTGCGACCACGATATTTGACAGCTAGAGTTTCCTGGTTGAATCGTTTCCCTTTGCATTCCGGGCAGATAATTGCCTGGTTGGCAAGAAAGTGCATGTCGATTTCAATCACCCCAGTGCCCGAACAATGTGTGCATCTCCCGCCAGCTGAACTGTTAAAACTGAAGCGGGCAGGTTCGAACCCGAGGGTTTGTGCATCGACAGTGTAAGCAAACAGTTTCCGAATT